>NZ_CP044427.1:3300000-3539411 GCF_008843165.1 Ornithinimicrobium pratense
CCTCCACGCTGAGATCGGGGGTATAACCCCATTCGGACAGCAGGTCCACCACCTGCCCCAGCTTGCCGACCCACTCGCCGGCGGTCGCCGCGGGCCGCTCCGGCCCGGTTCGACCCCGGTCGGCCAGGCGCTGGCGGGCCCACTCCGCGCCGGCCTCCTCCGGAGACAGATGCGCCACCGACTCCGGGTCGAGCGCCTCGGCGAGAAGGGCCGCCAGCACCTGGTAAGGCCCCTCGGCCTGGGGCGACTCCGGCGGCGTCAACTCTCCGTCGACGACGACGTACTTCTTCTTCGGACGGCCCGCTCCCCCGCCGCGGACGAAGTGCGCCTCGAGCAGACCGGCGGCGACCAGTTGGTCGAGATGGAACCGGACCGTGGTGCTGTGCAGGCTCAGGACCTGACCCAGCTCGGCTGCCGTCAGGCCGCTGGTGCGGGTCGGTCGGCCCTCGACCGCCAGCCGGGGCAGGCCGGCCAGGGTATCCACGATCCGCCGACGCACGGCTGAGGCCAGCAGCGCTGCTCCCTCGCGTGGCGTCTCGGCGGCGTTCACGGCGACTCCTCATTTAGCGGATTGCGACGCCTTATCTAAACCCATCCTGTGGTCAGATGCAAGAAGGCCACAACGTGCCGACCCACCTCGAACACCCCCCGCGTCGCGCGCTCCCACCTGCAGAAATACGCTACATTGCCGTAGCGGAATTGGCCGCGAGCGACCGGGTGGCGGAGGGGTCCGACAAGGTGTAGTATACGGCTGTTTGAAATGAGTCTCTCCGTCAAATGTCCTTTTCAACCCCTAGGAGCGGGATGAGCAGCGCCCCGACCGGTAGCCAGACGCGTACGGACTCGCACGCCAGTCGCGTCATGTGGATCTCCACCACCGCCTTCACCCTCATGTTCGCGGTCTGGCTGATGTTCGGCATCCTCGGCAAGCCCATCCAGGAGGAGTTCGGGCTCACCGACACCCAACTGTCGTGGATCGCCGCGGTGGCCGTGCTCAACGGCTCGATCTGGCGCCTCCCCGCCGGGATGATCACCGACCGGATCGGCGGGCGCAAGATGATGACCGCGATCCTGGCGGTCAGCGCGGTCCCCGCCTTCCTGGTCAGCCAGGCCCAGAGCTACGGGATGCTGCTGGTGCTGGCCTTCCTCGTCGGCTTCGCCGGCAACTCCTTCTCGGTCGGCATCGCCTGGAATGCCGCCTGGACGCCCCGCGAGCGCCAGGGCTTCGCCCTCGGCCTGTTCGGCGCCGGCAACGTGGGCGCCTCGGTCACCAAGTTCATCGGCCCGCCGATCATCGCCGCGACCGCGGGCTCCACCGTCATCCTGGGTCTGCAGGGCGGGTGGCGCCTCATCCCGGTCGTGTATGCCGTGCTGCTGCTCGTCATGGCGGCGATCACCTGGTTCGGCACCCCGTCCCAGGACCAGATGCCCGGCTCCTCCCGGACGATCGGGCAGATGATGACGCCCCTGCGCCAGGTGCGGGTGTGGCGGTTCAGCCTGTACTACGTCGCGGTCTTCGGTGCCTACGTGGCGCTGGCCGCCTGGATGCCCATCTACTACATCAACAACTTCGGGGTCTCGCTGACGACCGCTGGCCTGCTGACCGCGGTCTTCATCTTCCCCGCCTCCTTGCTGCGTCCGGTGGGCGGCTGGTTCACCGACCGGTGGGGCGCCCGCAAGGCGATGTACGGGACCTTCGTGGTGATGCTGATCACCTCCGGCATCCTGATGATGCCCAACGGACACATCGTCATCGACCACGCCGACGGCCGGGCCACCGAGCACCTGGGCTACGCCATGCACATCGTGCCGTTCACCATCCTGCTCTTCCTCCTCGGCTGCGCGATGGGCGTGGGCAAGGCCGCGGTCTTCAAGCACATCCCCGAGTACTTCCCCGACAACGTCGGACCGGTCGGCGGCCTGGTCGGCATGCTCGGCGGGCTGGGTGGCTTCTTCCTACCGCCGCTGTTCGCCTACACCGAGGAATGGTCCGGCTTCCCGACCTCCACCTTCTTCGTCCTCTTTCTCCTCACTGCCGTCTGCCTGCTGTGGATGCACCTGACCGTGGTCCGGATGCTGCACGAGCAGTCCCCCCAGCTGTCCGACAAGCTCGAGCCCTCAGACGGCCAGCAGCACCTAGACCGCACCTTCAGCGGAACCCCTGACCAGACCGACAGCCGCCTTCAGGAGGCACAGCGATGAGTACCCCCGCGACCGAACGCCGCACCGGCGGTGAGTGGCTGCAGAACTGGGACCCCGAGAACGAGGAGACCTGGGACAGCGGCCGGGCCTGGTCCACCCTGTGGATCACCACGTTCACCCTGACCCTGTGCTTTATCACCTGGTTCCTGCCCAGTGCCATCGTGCCCCGCCTCAACGCCCTCGGCTATGAGTTCACCCAGGGCCAGCTGTACTGGATGGCCGCGATGCCCGGCCTGGCGGCGGGCCTGCTGCGGATCGTGTGGATGGTGCTGCCCCCCGTCCTGGGCACCCGCAAGATGGTGGCGATCACCACCTTCCTGCTGGTCTTCCCCCTGCTGGGCTGGGGCGTGCGCGTGCAGGAGCCGACCGCCCCGTACTGGGAGCTGATGGTCCTGGCCTTCCTCGCCGGTATCGGCGGAGGTGCCTTCTCCGGCTTCATGCCCTCCACGTCCTACTTCTTCCCCAAGCGGATGCAGGGGACGGCGCTGGGCCTGCAGGCGGGCCTGGGCAACTTCGGGGTCTCCCTGGTCCAGCTGCTCACCCCCTGGCTCATTGGCTTCGGGATGTTGGGCTTCCTGGGCAACAGCCAGAGCATGGAGATGGCCGGCCAGGCCAACCAGGAGGTCTGGTACCAGAACGCGGCCTTCTTCTGGATCCCGTTCTGCCTCATCGGCGCCGCCCTGGCCTGGTGGATGCTGAAGTCGGTGCCGATCAAGGCCAACATCAGGCAGCAGTTCGACATCTTCAGCAACGTCGACACCTGGCTGATGACCCTGCTCTACATCATGACCTTCGGCACCTTCTCCGGCCTGTCCGCCCAGTTCGGCCTGCTCATGCAGAACCTCTACGGCTCAGGCAACCCCGACATCGTCCAGGGCACCGGGCCCGAGGCCCAGATGCTCATCGAGGGCTACGCGGTGCCCAACGCCCTCGCGCTGGTCTTCCTCGGCCCCCTGGTCGGGGCGGGCGCCCGCGTGCTCTTCTCGCCACTCACCGACCGGATGGGTGGAGCGATCTGGACGCTCATCTCCGGGCTGGGCCTCATCGGCTCGATCGCCTTCACGATGACCGCCCTGGTGCCGGACACCTCCTCGGCCTCGGCCCTGGACGCCGGTTTCGACCGCTTCCTGTGGGGGATGCTGGCGATCTTCCTCTTCGCCGGGATCGGCAACGCCTCGACGTTCAAGCAGATGCCGATGATCTTCGAGCGTCGCCAGGCCGGTGGCGTGATCGGCTGGACCGCGGCCATCGCGGCCTTCGGACCGTTCCTCTTCGGGATCGGGCTGACCCTGATGAGCCCGACCACCTTCTATGCCATCGGCATCGCCTTCGCCGTGATGTGCGTGATCATCACCTGGGTGCGCTACGCCCGTCCTGGCGCTCCGAAGCCGGGCTGAACCGCCACCCACCCACCGTCCCGCCCCGTGCGTGAGAACTAGGAGACCGACATGAACGACTCACCCCGCACCCTGCCGATCACCGAGAAGGGCGGCTGCGGCTGCGGCTGCTCCGGCGCCGAGGGCATCCCTGCCCTCGATGCCCGGGCGATCCCCCACGCGATCCGCCACGCAACCATCTTCGGCGCCGTCGGCGGTCTGCGGCCCGGACAGCAGATGGACCTCCTCGCCCCCCACGACCCGCTGCCCCTGCTGGCGCAGCTCGCCGAGCGCGAGGGCGGGTCGGTGATGCACGAGTACCTCGAGCGTGGCCCCGAGACCTGGACGCTGCGCCTCACCCGTCGGGCCGACGAGCTGGCGACGGGCGCCGCCAACGCCTGATGTGCACCTACTGCGGATGTGAGTCGATCGAGGTGATCGGCCGGTTCATGGCCGAGCACACCGCGATCATCAACGCTGCCGGCCAGCTGCGCCGGGCCATCGAGGGCGGCGGGGAGGAGGCGGTCCACGCCGCCGCCGACACCCTCGCCGGCCTGCTGCACCCGCACACCGCCGCGGAGGAGGTGGGCCTTTTCTCGGTCATGCGGCGCGAGGAGCAGTTCACCGAGCACATCAGCGACCTCTGCTCCGAGCACACCGAGCTCGACGAACGGCTGGCCGCGGTCCGCGCCGGCGACCACGCCGCATACCCCGCCTTCGAGCACCTGCTGCGTCAGCACATCGACCGCGAGGACAACGGGCTCTTCCCCGCGGCCGCGATCGCGCTGGACGGCCCGGACTGGGCCGAGGTGGAGCAGACCACTCCCCCCGCACCGTGAGGCGTGGGCCGGCGCCGCTCCTGCTGCTGCCGGGCGGGCTGGCGCTTCTGGTCGGCATGGATGCCGGGCTCACCCGGGCCGGCGTGCCGGCGCCGCTCGCCAGCACCCGGCTGGCCGAGCTGCACGGACCGCTGATGGTCCTCGGCTTCCTCGGCACGGTGATCAGCCTGGAGCGCGCCACCGCCCTGCGCGCGGGCTGGGCTTATCTGGCACCCGCCCTCACCGGTGCCGGCGCACTCGCCCTGACCCTGCTGCCCGATCCCCTGCTCGGCCGGCTGCTCATCACCCAGGGGCTGCTCACCCTCGTCCTGGTGTATGCCGTCCTCTGGCGCCGTAACCGGGACCTCACCGTGGCGGTGCAGGCCCTGGGCGCGGTGCTGGCGGCGGCGGCCGCGCTGCTGCTGACCCGCGTCGAGGTGACGGTCGTGGTGCCGCTGCTCATCGGGTTCGTCGTGCTCACCATCGCCGCCGAGCGGGTGGAGCTGGCCCGGCTGGCCATGCCCGTCGGCGCCGACCGCTGGCTGGTCCTGCTCGCCGGGGGCGTCACGCTGGCGGTGCTCGGCACCACCGTCCTGGCCGGGTCCGGCGTCGGCGCCGAGGTGACCTGGCGGCTGCTCGGCCTGGCCCTGCTCCTGCTCACCGGGTGGCTGCTGCGGCACGACGTCGCCCGGCGCACGGTGCACGCGACCGGCCTGCCCCGGTTCGCCGCGGTGGCGCTGCTGCTCGGGTATGGCTGGCTGCTGGTGGCCGCACTCGGGCTGCTGCTGGCCGGGCGCCCCACCGGCAACGGCTACGACGTCATCGTGCACGCCACCTTCCTCGGCTTCGCCCTGTCGATGGTGCTCGCGCACGCCCCGGTGATCCTGCCGGCCGTGCTGAAGGTGCGGCTGCCCTACCACCGCGCGATGTGGCTGCCGCTGCTCCTGCTGCACACCACCCTCGCGGCCAGGGTCGCCGCCCTGGGCCTGGTCGGTATCGGTCTCAAGGCGCTGCCGGTGTGGCAGCTGGCCCTGGTCGGCAACGTCGCCGCCCTCCTGCTCTTCCTGCTCACCGCGGTGGTGACCGGCCTGCGGGCCGGGCGCCGCCCCATACCCGCCCGAACGGAGATCCATGCCTGACCTCGCGCCAGCCCCGCGCCGGACCTCGCCCGACGGGAGCGGCAGGGCGAGAGCTGGCGGCAGCCACGGCCATTGGGCGCTGCGTGACCAGCCCGCCCTGCTGTGGCTGGTGCTGGCCCTGGTGATGACCGCGATCCACCCGTTCGTGGCCGAGTCGCGCTGGCTCATGGTCCACCTGGTCCTGCTCGGTGCCCTGACCCACGCGATCATGGTCTGGAGCACCCACTTCACCCAGGCGCTGCTGAAGAACCGGCCCGGGCTGGACGACCGCCGCGCCCAGTCGATCCGGCTGTGGCTGCTCCTGGCCGGCACCGTGCTCACCCTGGTCGGAGTCCCGACCGCCCTGTGGCCGATCACGCTGGCCGGGGCCTGCCTGGTCAGCGTGGCGGTGATCACGCACGGCGTGCAGCTCGTCCGCCGCCTGCGGGGCGCGCTCCCCGGCCGGTTCCGGGTGACGGTGCGCTATTACGTCGCAGCCGCGGTGGCCCTGCCCGTGGGCGCCGGTTTTGGCGCGACCCTGGCCCTGGGCCTGACCGATGTGTGGCACGGCCGCCTCCTGCTGGCGCACACGATGACGATGCTGCTGGGCTGGGTCGGGCTCACCGTCACCGGCACGCTGCTCACCCTGTGGCCGACGATGCTGCGCACGCGGATCGCCGCGCCCGCCGAGCGGCGGGCCACCCAGGCGCTGCCCGGACTCATCTGCGCGCTGGCCCTGCTGGTCGGCGGGGCCCTGCTGGACATGCGGTGGTTGAGCGTCGTCGCCCTGGTCGGCTATCTCGCTTCCCTGGCCTGGTGGGCCAGCGCGGTGCTGTCCCCGGTGCGGCAGGCGCCGCCGCGGGAGTTTGCGCCCGCCTCGGTGGGGGCGGCGCTGCTGTGGGGTCTGGCGGCGCTGACCATGGTGCTGTGGCGCCTGGCCGGGGCCAGCGACTGGGCGGACTTCGTCAACGGCTTCGGCTGGACCTCGGCGGTGATCGTGGTCGGGTTCGCCAGTCAGTTGCTCACCGGCGCCTTGGCCTACCTCGTGCCCTCCGTCGTCGGCGGCGGCAAGACGGTCGTGCGGGCCGGCGCGCGCTGGTTCGACCGGTGGGGCACGGCCCGGTTGGTGACCATCAACGCCGGGCTGCTCCTGTGCTTGCTGCCGGTGCCCAGCATCGTGCGGGTCATCGTCTCGCTGCTCGTGGTCGCGGCCCTGGCCACCTTCATCCCGCTGATGGTGCTGGGCATCCGGGCCTCGAGCCGGGCCAAGCGCGAGGTGGCCGCGGCCCGGGAGCGTGGCGAGCGCCCGGTCGGGGCAACGCGCACGACCGCCGACGGCGGCCCGGACCGGATGCCCTCGGTCTGGTCTGGAGGGCAGCTGGTCGCGGCGCTGTCGGCGCTGGTGCTGGCCGTCTCGGTCGGGGTGGCTGCGGACCCGGCGGCCGCCGGTCTGGGCGGCTCCCGGGTCGGGGTGGCCGGTGGCGGCGCCGCCACCGCCGTGACCCCCACCGGCAACACGACCACGGTCACTGTCGAGGCCCACGACATGCGCTTCGAGCCCGCCAGCATCACCGTCCCGGCCGGGGACCGCCTGGTGATCGAGCTGGTCAACGTGGACGACAGCAATGTGCACGACCTGCAGCTGCTCGGCGAGCGCTCACCGCGACTGGCGGCCGGTGAGTCGGCGACGCTGGACGTCGGCGTCGTCGGCGGCCCGGCACAGGGCTGGTGCACCATCGTCGGCCATCGGCAGATGGGAATGGTCCTCGACGTCGTGGTGGAGGGAGCCGACGGCGGCGGCACGGCGGCGTCCGGCGGTGGCGTCGGGGTGGACAGCGTGGACGGCGGCGTGGACAGCGGGGGCAGGGACGGCGGCGGCGTGGACAGCGGGGGCAGGGACGGCGGCGGCGTGGACGGCAGCAGCCACGGCGGGGCAGCCGGTCACGGCGCGGCTGGCCACCCCGCGACCGCCACGCCGCTCCTGGACCCGGACGCCCGGGTGCAGGACGTGGTGGACCCGGTGCTTGTCCCACTCGACGGTGAGCGGGTGCACCGGTTGACGCTGACCGCGCAGGAGCTGGAGCTGGAGGTCGCACCCGGGGTGACCCAGACGCGGTGGACCTTCAACGGGCAGGTGCCGGGGCCGACGCTGCGCGGCCGGGTCGGCGACGTCTTCGAGATCACCCTGGTCAACGACGGGACGTTGGGTCACTCCATCGACTTCCACGCCGGGGCGCTGGCCCCGGACCAGCCGATGCGCACCATCGCGCCGGGCCAGTCACTGGTCTACCGGTTCACCGCCGAGCGGGCTGGCGTCTGGATGTACCACTGCTCGACGGCCCCGATGAGCAGCCACATCGCGGCCGGCATGGCTGGGGCGGTCATCATCGAGCCCGCGGAGGGCCTGCCGGAGGTGGACCGGGAGTACGTCCTGGTCCAGTCCGAGGTCTACCTCGTCCCGGGCTCTGGCCAGGGCGAGGAGCCCGCGGCCGAGGTGGACGCCGACGCCGTCGCCGCGGAGCGCCCGGCCCTGGTTACCTTCAACGGCATCGCCGGGCAGTACGGCACGGCCGGGAAGATGCTCCAGGCCCGGGTCGGGGAGCGGGTGCGCTTCTGGGTGCTGGTCACCGGGCCCAACCGGCCCACGTCCTTCCACATCGTCGGCGGACAGTTCGACACCGTCTACGCCGAGGGCGCCTACCAGCTCGGCCCGCGAGCCGAGAGGGCGGGCGCCCAGGCGCTCGCGCTGCAGCCGGCCCAGGGCGGCTTCGTGGAGCTGACCTTCCCTGAGGCCGGGCACTACCCGGTCGTCTCGCACATCATGGTCGACGCCGAGCGAGGTGCCCACGGCGTCGTCCGCGTGGAGGACTGAGCACCCCGGCTGGCGAACCCGTGCCGGTCCGGCTGCGCTACCGAGCGAGCAGCTCCTGCTCTCGCAGCCAGTCCAGCCACGGGTGCTCGGGGTCGCCCTCCCACCGCTCGCGCCAGGTCTGGACGTGGCGGGCGGCATACCGGGCCTGCAGCTCGGGCTCGACCGGCTCGGCCGGCTGCCGATAGGCGTCGGCACCCCCGACCCAGATGATGGTGCCGCCCCGCTGGCGCACCACCTCGGCGAAGTCGGCATCCTGCAGGCCGCGCCCGTTGTAGTCGGCGCAGAAGCCGCCGGTCGCCTGGAAGTCCTCGACGCTCATCGCGAAGCACTCGCCGCTGAAGAGCGGCCACCGGGTGTCGACCACCTGCTGCCCGGGCACCAGCGGCAGCGCGTCTGGGCCCCGGGCCGCGATCTCGTGCAGGCGGGCTACCGGGTAGCCGATCGCCTCGTCGGCCAGGGGCGGCAGATCCAGGACGGGAGGGCGCCACACCACGGGCGAGGTGACCGCCTGGTCGCGGGCCCCGCTAGGGATCGCCTGCAGGACGGCGGAGCGCTGCCCGCCGACAGCCTCAGCCAGGCGCTCCAGCGTGTGCGGCCCAGGGATCACCGTGTCATCCATGAACACCAGCGTCCGGGCACCGGCCTCGATGGCCAGGCTGGCGGCCAGGTTGCGCGCCGCGGCGATCGGCAGGGCCCGCCGGTCGGTCTGGACCGGCCGCACGATCGTCTCCCACCGGTCGGTGCCCAGCGGCAGCCGGCCGCGGGTGAGCTCCCGGTCCCCCATCGAGATCACGCAGTGCACCTGCGGTGGGACGGAGCTGACGGAAATGCCGTCAACCTGGGCAAGCAGCTGGCTGTGGCGCGCTCTGGTCATGGAGAGCACGGCGATCGTCCCTGGCACGTGCGCATCGTAGGCACATGCAGGACCCGAAGGCACATCCCTCCGGGTGGCCCGCGTCAGGCAGGGACGTAGAGCACGGCGGAGTAGGGCCCGAGGTCGAGCAGGCCCATACCGTCCTGCACCACGACGTCAGAGGTCGCGTGGTCGCCGAACAGCTGGCTGTAGGCGCGGGCGTCGCTGTTGAAGCGCACGCGCCAGTGCCTGCCGGGCAGCTCTACCCGGCGCTGCACCGAGGTGGCCGAGAGGTTGACGGCGACCAGCACGTGGTGCCCGTCGCCGGTGGAGCGGACGTAGGCCAGCACCTTGACCTCCTCGTCGGCGAGCACCAGCGTGGTGTGCTCCCCGGCCAGGCCACGGGTGTCGCCCCCGGCGTTACGGCGCAGCAGGATCAGGTCGCGGAACATCTGGGTGATGTCGCGGAAGGCCCAGGCCCGCTCCCAGTCCAGTGGCACGGTGTCGCGGAACCACTCGTCCTCGAGGAACTCCTGCCCCTGGAAGAGCATCGGGATCCCCGGCGAGGTCAACACGAGCGCGGCCCCCAGCGTGGCCCGTTTCTGGGCGGTCCACCCGCCCGGGTCGTCCCCGTCGACCTCGGAGGTGATCCGCGCCTGCCCGTTGGCGACCTCGTCGTGGGACTCGGTGTAGATCACCCGGTCGAAGGGCTGGTGGTACTCGTGGATGATGGCCTGGGCCACCGCAGCCACCGAGCGGTGGGCGTCGTCGGCCACGATCAGCGCCTCGCGCACCGGATGGACGAACTGGTTGTCCCACTGCGCGTGCATCGCGGCACCCTCGGGCTCGACGGAGGTGACCTCGGGCACGTTGTGCAGGTCTTCGGCGATGACGACGTGGCGGGGGAACTCGGCGCGGACCATGTCCCCGATGAGCCGCATCATCTGCCAGCCCTCGGGGATGTCCTCCCCGTCCGTGCCGTTGACCCGGCGCATGTAGGGCGTCATGTCCAGCCGCAGCCCGTCCGCGTGGTAGTCCCGCAGCCACATCCGGGCGTTGTCGAGGATGAAGTCCCGGACCTCCCGGCGGCCGTAGTCCGGGCGCGTCTGGCCCCACGGGGTCGCGGAGCGGTGGTCGTTGTAGAAGTAGATCCCGCCCTTGTCGTTCTCGCTCCACCCGTCAAACTGCCACAGGGACAGGTCACTGGGGCCGAAGTGGTTGTAGACCACGTCGATGATGACCGCCAGCCCGCGCTTGTGCGCCTCCTTGACGAAATTCTTCAGCGCCTCCGGGCCGCCGTAGGTGTGCGCGACGGCGAAGACGTGGGCCGGGTTGTAGCCCCAGGAGTAGTCCCCCGCGAACTCCATGAGCGGCATCAGCTCGATGGCGTTAACCCCTAGCCCGACCAGGTAGTCCAGCTTGCCCACCAGGTCGTGCAGGTCGGCCGGTCCGGAACCGGGGGTGTCGACGAACGAGCCGATGTGGGTCTCGTAGACGACCATCTCGTGCTGGTGCGGCGGGGTGAAGTCGTCCCCGTCCCAGTCGAAGGCAGAGTGGTCATAGAGCAGGCCGTTGCCCACGGAGTGGGTCACGGCCAGCGCCCGCGGGTCGATCCGCAGGAAGGTGTCCTCCCCGTTGCCCAGGAGGTACTGGTACTCCTGCCACATCTGGGCGCCCGGCACCTCGGCATACCAGTGGCCGTCGCCCTCGGCCGACAGGGTGTGGGCCTCGTGGTCCCACCCATTGAAGTCCCCGACCACGCGCACCGCCGTGGCGTGCGGTGCCCAGACCCGGAACGCATAACCATCCTCGATCGGGATCGCACCCATGCCGACAGCAGCCATGCCGTTCCTCCACTCACCACCAAGGGGGTGCGACCGCCGCGCCCCTGGTCGCCATGCTAGACCGGGGGCTGGCGGGTCCGGCCGGTGACAGTTGCGCAGGTAGCGTGACCGGGTGACCGCGCACCCTCGACCGACCGCCGACGCTTCGGGCCCACCGGCCCGCGCCGGCCTGCTGCTCGTCACCACCCTGGCCGCGCTGGCCATGCTCGGTCCGTTCACCATCGACACGATCTTTCCCGGCTTCCAGCAGCTCGGTGAGCAGTTCGACATCGGCACGGCCGCGCTCCAGCAGGTGACCAGCGCCTACCTGGTGGCGTTCGCGGTGATGAGCGTGGTGCACGGGCCGCTGTCGGACGCCCTCGGGCGGCGGACGGTGATGATCGGTGGGCTGGCGGGGTATGTCGTCGCCTCGATCGCCTGCGCGCTCGCCCCCAGCTTCGGCTGGCTGCTGGTCGGACGCGCAGCCCAGGGCGTCTTCGCCGGCGCTGCCACGGTCGTCAGCCGGGCCGTGATCCCGGACCTGTTCAGCGGCCCGACTGCGCGTCGGCTGATGAGCCAGGTGATGCTCATCTTCGCCGTGGCCCCCGCGATCGCGCCGGTCATTGGCGGCTGGCTGCTGCTGCTGGGCCAGTGGCCGCTGATCTTCTGGTTCGTGGCCGGGTATGCCGTGCTGGGCATCCTGCTCGTGGTCCTGGCGCTGCCCGAGACCCTGCCGCCGCAGGACCGTACCCCGCTACGCCTCGGCTCGGTCGTCGGTGGCCTGTGGACGGTGGCCCGGTCGTGGCGCTTCGAACGGCTGGCCGTGGCCGGAGCGATGACCTTCGGCGCCTACATCCTCTATGTGCTGACCGCCCCGATCGTCGTGGTGGACCTGCTGGGGCAGGGCGAGCAGGACTTCTGGAAGCTCTTCGTGCCGCTCATCGGGGGGATGGCCCTCGGCTCGTTCACCGGCGGCCGGCTGGCATCCCGCGTCACCGGCGAGCGTCTCGTCGACGTGTCCATGGTGGCCGCCGTGGTCATCGGGCTGCTCAACATCGCGCTGGTCTGGATCTCGCCAAGCCTGCCGTGGGCCGTCGTCGGCCCGGCCCTGTTCGGGGTGGTGATCGGGCTGGCCTTCCCGGTCGTGCAGCTCACCCTGCTCGAGCTCTTCCCCCGCCACCGTGGCTCGGCGGCGTCGATGGCTGCCTTCTCGGTGCTCCTGTCCAACGCCCTCATCGCGGGCGTGGTCGGCCCCCTGATCACGACCTCGCTGGTCAGCACCGCGGCCACCAGCGCCGCCTTCGCCACCGTGGGCGCGTTGCTGTGGTGGTGGCACCGGCGGGACCCGGTGGTCGTGCAGGAGGCGGACGCCGCGGGGCAGTAGGGCCACAGCCGTGCCCGGTCGCGGCCGGGGCAGGGTCTGGTGCCCCGCGCGCGGATCGCGGGCGGTAGGTTCGGCACCAGATGACGCATCCGCGGCGCGGATGGACGGGGCTGACAAGCACGGGAGGTTGCCGAGAGCCATGGCGGACCGGGTGGACGAGCGGGACTGGTGGGCGCGGCGCCTGCTGCCCGGCGGCGAGGAGCCGGACCCCCGCTTCTCGTTGGCCAACGAGCGCACCTTCCTGGCCTGGATCCGCACCGCCCTGGCCCTGCTCGCCGGGGGGATCGCGGTCGAGGCGTTCGCGGTTGGCATCTTCGAGCCGGCCGTGCGCAAAGGCATCGCGCTGCTGCTCATCGTGCTGGGCATGTTCGTCAGCGGCGGCGCCTTCATGCGGTGGCTCGGCGTGGAGCGGGCCATGCGGCACTCAAAGCCACTGCCCATGCCGTTGATCGCCCCGGTGCTCGGCCTCGGTGCAGCGGTCAGCGCGTTCGTCCTGGTGGTCTTCATCCTCACCACCGCCCCATGAGCCGCAGGCGGCCGCGCCGCAGGTCAGCGCCCGCCACAGCGGCCGCGGTGGACCCGGGGCTGCAGCCGGAGCGCACCACCCTGTCCTGGAGCCGGACCGGCCTGGCGCTGGTGACGGTCAGTGCGGTCTTCCTGCGCTGGGTGCCACACTACGGGCTGGGGCTGCTGCTCCTGCCGCTGCTCACGCTGGTGTGCGCTCTGCTCATCACGATGACGCACCACCGGCGCACCAACCGCGCCGTGGCCGGGATCCGGGCCCAGACCGACGTGGTGCAGCCCGCTGCCCTCGTGGCTCTCGTCGCCGTCCTCATGGGCCTGGGCGGCGCCGCCATCGGCTTCGTGCTGCACGCTCCCTGACCGGCCCGCCGTCCGTCGGCACCGAGGGTCCGAGGCGCGCGGGGTCCGGGCTCAGCGCACCACCTGGCGCCGCTGGCCGTCAACCCGGCGGGTCCACCCCCGCCCGTCCAGGTGCTCCAGCAGGGGCACGGCCACCCGGCGGGTCGTCCCCAGGGCCTGCCGTGCCTGGCTCAGGGTGAACGGCTGCTCCAGCGCGGCGAGCTCGCGCATCGCGCGCGCCGGGCCGTCGGGCAGCAGCACGATGTCGTCCGGAAGGCGCAGCAGCCGCCCCTGCCGGGCCGCCGCGGCCAGCTCGGTCGGCCCCAGCCCCAGCCGCGAGAGCTCCTCTCGCTCCGGTGCGGCGAAGGGCGCAGATCGCAGGCGCGCCTCGAGGGCGGCGACCGCGGTCTCGGCGCGGCCCAGACCACCGTGGTCGGGGGCGTGCACCCGGCCGCCGGTAGTCCGCAACCCCGCGGCGGCTACGACATGACGCACGAGTTCGGCTGCAGGAGCCGGCAGACCTGCGGGCAGGGCACCTCCGGCGGCGGCGGCCCGCAGATGGTCCGGCAGCTCCAGGAGGTGGGCCACCTCGGCCACCGTCAGCCCCGGGCTCAGCGGGTGGGCCGCATGATGCTCGCGCACACCCTCCCTCACCCCTTGGCTCCAGGCCTGCAGCGCTACGGGATCAACCCACCACCCGCCGACGAGGACGGCGTCGGAAGGCTCACCCAGCCCGAGCTGCTCCAGCACGTCAGGGTGCTCGGCCTGGCGCGAGCGCAGACGCACGTCGGCGAGGGAAGCCGACGCCGCGCCCTCGAGCGCCTCGGCCCGTCGGCGCGCCGCGCCCCGTCGACGCAGGGGCAGGGGGTCGACGTCGACGACCTGCACCGACCACAGGCGACGGGTGCCGGGGTCGCGCAGGAGGGCCCGGTCGCCCACCCGCCAGGGCAGGACCTGGTCGATGCTCAACCGCGCGTGCCGGTCTCCCAGCGGCCTGGCCCGGGCCGGCTGGTCGGCCGACCCGACGTGCAGCGTCACCCGGGCCGGGGGCGTCTCTGACGGGTCGTCACCACTGACGGCCGTGGGCTCCTCACCGTTCGTGACCGGTTCCAGCCGCACGTCGACGACGCGCGCCAGGACGAAGGCACCGGGAGTGACCAGCACCGCCTCCCGGCCCGCCTCGCCGGCCTGCACCCGACGCAGGTTGACCGCCACCCGAGAGACCGGGCCCACGCTCTCGTGCGCGACGTCCTCGCTCTGCAGGCCTCGGACGACTGCCTCACGGACACCGGCCGCAGACACCAGCCCGAGGTGGTCCCCGACCCGCAGGGTCCCGGCACCCAGGGTGCCGGTCACCACCGTGCCCGAGCCCTGGATGGTGAAGGACCGGTCGCACCAGAGCCGCACGGGCGCGTCCGGGTCGGGGTGGGGCATCCGGGCGACGAGCACGTCGAGGGCCTGCCGCAGCTCGTCCATGCCCGCACCGGACCGGGCGGACACGACGACGCTCGGCACCTGCAGACCCGCGGCCGCCAGACGGGCCAGGGCCTCTGCGCGCACCTGCTCGACGCGGTGCCCCTCGGCCAGGTCGCTGCGGGTCAGCACCAGCACCCCCTCCTGGATGCCCAGCGCGCGCAACGCGGCCAGATGCTCCGAGCTCTGCGCCTGCCAGCCCTGATCGGCAGCCACCACGAAGACCACGGCGCTCGCTGGCCCGAGCCCGGCGAGCGTCGTGCCGATGAACCGTCTGTGCCCCGGCACGTCGACGAAGGCGATGTCGGCGCCACTGGGCAGCCGGGTCCACGCGAACCCCAGCTCGATGGTCAGCCCCCGCGCCCGCTCCTCCGCGAGCCGGTCGGGCTCCCGGCCGGTCAACGCCCGGACCAGCGTGGACTTGCCGTGGTCGACATGGCCCGCGGTGGCCAGCACGCGCTTCATCGGGGCGGGGGGACGGGGTCGCCGAGGGCGTCAGGGACGGCGTCAGGGGCGGCGTCAGGGGCGGCGTCAGGGGCGGCAGGGTCCGCGGCCAGGTGGTCGGTGACGGCCTGCCGGTCCAGGTCGGCACCATCCCCTGCCCCCATCGCCGCCTGCACCGCGCGCAGGAGGTCCTGGTCCTGGTCCGGGGGTATGCAGCGCAGGTCCACCAGGCCACGCCCGTCCTCCACGCGGGCCAGCACGACCGGCAGGTCCTCCCCCTCCATGCGGCGTCCGGGACGACGGAGCCGGGCGACGACGCCGACCGGCACCTCGACGGCATACCCGGGAAGGGGGACACCGGGGGCCCCGCCCCCGCCGACCCGGCCGGCGACCGGGACGACCTCTCGGCCCAGTTCGGCGGCCAGCCGGGCGGCCCGGGGCCGCAGCTCCTCGGCCGTGCGGTGCAGGGCCTCCTGGACCGGGACAGCGCCGGTCCGGACCGTCGCCTCAAGGGCAGCCAGGGTCAGCTTGTCGACGCGCACCGCGCGCGCGAGGGGGTGGCGGCGCAGCCGCTCCACGGTCTCGGCCTCCCCCAGCACGATCCCGGCCTGGGGGCCACCGAGCAGCTTGTCCCCGCTGGCGGTCACCAGGGTCGCTCCTTCCCCCAGGGCGGTGGTCGCGTCCGGCTCGTCCGGCAGCAGCGGGTCGGGCGCGAGCAGGCCGGAGCCGATGTCCGCGACCACGGGGACCGGGCTGCCGTCCGGGCGCCGCAGGTCCCGCAGCTGCGGCAGTCCGACCGCGGAGACGAAACCCTCGACCCGGAAGTTGCTCGGGTGCACCTTGAGCACGCAGCCGGTGTCGGGACCGAGCGCGTCGATGTAGTCACCCAGGTGAGTCCGGTTCGTGGTGCCCACCTCGCGCAGTCGCGCCCCGGTGGAGGCGATGAGGTCGGGCAGCCGGAACCCGTCGCCGATCTCCACCATCTCGCCCCGGGAGACGACCACCTCCCGGCCCGCGGCCAGGGCGGTCGTGGCCAGGACGAGCGCGGCGGCGCCGTTGTTGACGACCAGCGCCCCGCCCGCGGACGGGACCGCCTGGAGCAAGGCCTGCAGCGCACCGGCACCTCGGCGGGACCGCTGGCCGGTGGCGAGGTCGAGCTCGACGTCGACGTAACCGGCCGCGTCCAGGACGGCCTCCGTCGCCGCCGGGGACAGCGGGGCCCGACCGATGTTGGTATGTACCACTACACCGGTGGCGTTGAGCACGGGCGTCATCGAGCTGGTCCGGGTGGGCAGCGCCGCCAGGGCGGCGGCTGCCACCTCATCGGGCGCGATCTCCCCCCGCCGGGCCCGGTCCTGCGCGGCCACGACCGCGGCCCGCACCGACGCCCTGCCCAGCCGGTCGACGACGGCGGCAAAGGGTGGGCTCGCGAGCAGGCTGTCGGTCCGCGGTATCGCCCGCCGCGCATCGGTCTGACTCACCTTCGCGCTCCCGTCGTGTGCAGGTCACCCGGTCCTGTGCACCCCCACCCTAGACAGCACGCCCCTCCCTCTGCCGACCGTGCCGGTTAGGGTCAGGCCATGGAACCCATCCGCCTGACCCAGTTCGCGCGTGGCGGTGGCTGCGCCTGCAAGATCCCGGCCGGTGAGCTGGAGCAGATCGTTGCTGGTCTGCAGGGGCTCGCGCACCCGCCGGGGGCGCAGGTGCTGGTCGGCCTGGACGACGGTGACGACGCCGCGGCGGTGCAGATCGAGGGTGGGGTAGCGATCGTGTCCACCTCGGACTTCTTCACCCCCGTCGTCGACGACCCCTACGACTGGGGCCGGATCGCGGCGGCCAACGCCCTGTCCGACGTCTACGCGATGGGGGGCACTCCCCTGATGGCGATCAACCTGGTCGCCTGGCCGCGCGAGGCGCTACCCACCGAGCTGCTCCGCGAGGTGCTGCGCGGTGGCCTGGACGTCGCCACCGAGGCGGGTTGCCCCGTGCTGGGCGGACACAGCATCGACGCCCCAGAACCGATCTACGGCATGGCCGTCACCGGCACCGCCGACCCGGACCGGTTGATGCGCAACGACGCCGCCGAGGCAGGACTGCCGATCAGTCTGACCAAGCCGCTGGGCGTCGGGGTGCTCAACAACCGGCACAAGAGCACAGGCGAGGTCAGCCAGGAGGCGATCGCGAGCATGGTCGCCCTGAACCGCGATGCCTCCCAGGCGGCGCTGGCGGCGGGGGTCAGGGCGGCGACCGACGTCACCGGCTTCGGGCTGCTGGGCCACCTTTACAAGATGTGCCGTGCCTCGGGTGTCGCGGCACGGATCGACGCCTCCGCCGTGCCTTACGTCGACGGCACCCGGCAGGCGCTGGCCGCCGGGCACGTCCCCGGCGGCTCCCGCCGCAACCTGGACTGGGTCCGGACCCACCTGGCGGCCGACGGGGTCAGCGAGGATGAGCTGATCCTGCTGGCCGACGCCCAGACCTCCGGCGGACTGCTCGTCGTGGGCGAGGTCCCGGGGGCGCCGGTGGTCGGCCAGACCCTGCCCGCCGGGTCGTTGGGCGACGGGATCCTGGTCGAGGTGGTCTGACCCTCGCGGCCCCACGTCGCCGCACGTCGCCCCAGGTCGCCCCAGGTCGCCTCAGGTGGCCTCGACGGCGTGCGCGTGGTCGCTGCCGGCCGGCGGCTTCGGGGGCCGGGCGAGGAAGGGCACGACTGCGCCGGCCACCGCGACGAGACCGACGACGGTGAAGCCCAGCGTGTAGGCCCGGTCGTCACCGACCAGCCAGGAGATCAGCAGGGGCCCGATCACGCCGCCGATCGACCACCCGATCAGCATCAGGCCGTAGATGGCGCCAGAGTGTCGCACCCCGAAGAAGTCGCTGGCAGTCGAGGGCAGGGTGCCGAAGGCTCCGCCGTAACAGAGGTAGATCAGCGCGGCAAGAACGTAGAAGAGCACCACGTTGCTGGCGTGCGGGATGGCCAGCAAGGCCAGACCCTGCAGGCCCAGGATGCCCACGAAGGCGATCCTGCGGCCGATCCGGTCCGACAACGCGGCCCAGATGATGCGGCCGGCTCCGTTGAACAGACCCATGATGCCCACCAAGGTGGCTGCTCCGGCCGCGGTGAAGCCGGCGACGTCGGTGGCGGTGGCGGCGGCCAGTGAGACGAACGAGATGCCGGCTGTGACCGAGATGGTCAGGATGAGCACGAGCAGGTACCACTGCGGGGTGCGCAGCGCTTCCTGCTGGGTGAAGTCGTAGGGGGCCACCTGGACGGGGGCCGCCTCCTGCTCGGCCTCCTCACCGGAGGTGTCCTTCTGCGCGGGGGCGGTGTCGGCGCTCTGGCCGGGGACGACATACCCCGCCGGGGGGTTGCGGAAGACGGAGGCGCCGAGCAGGCCGGCGATGAGGTAGGCGATGCCCAGCCACAGGAAGACCTTGGTCGGGTGCAGCTGGTAGGCCTCGTTGCCTTCGATCATCGTCTGGGCCAGGGGGGAGGTGATCACCGCACCGAAGCCGAAGCCGCCGACCGCGATGCCGGTGATCAGGCCGCGCTTGTCCGGGAACCACTTCTGCAGCATAGCGATCGGCACGATGTAGGCCAGGCCGAGGCCGAAGCCGCCGAGCACGCCGTAGCCGAGGATCAGCAGCCACAGGTCGCTGTCGCCCCGGGCGAGGCTGGCCAGGATGATGCCCAGGGAGTAGATGGTGACCCCGATGAGCGCGACCGGGCGCGGACCGCGCTGGTCCTGCAGACGGCCCCCGAGGAAGGTGCCGACGAAGATCATCCCGATGGCGACCGTGAACGGCAAGGTGGCCTGCACCGTGGACAGCGAGAAGGCCGACGGCTCAGCCAGGATTGCCCTGCTGAAGGTGCTCCACGCGTAGACGGCGCCGATGGCCAGCTGGACCAGGACGGCCCCGGCCAGGATGAGCAGGCGGTTGCCGGCTGCGGGGGTGCTCTCTGCGCTCATCGAATCTCCCTGCGGTGGACTGTGGTGTCGGGGCGAAGGTGCGCCGCGAGGTCCTCAGCGGACGGTGACGATGCTGTCGTGGACGGTGCCACTGCTGCGGCGCTGCTCCAGGCGCCGCTTCTGCGGACCCACGGTGTATTTGGGGTCCTTGGCCGAGACCATCCCGGCGTCCACCACCCCGAAGCGGGTCAGCGCCGACGCCGCAGCCAGCGCCGTCCCGGAGGCGACGGCGAGCGCGCGGCTGCGCCCGGAGAGCAGGGTGCCGAGGCCGCCGGCGACGGTCAAGGCCTTCGCCAGCTTCAGCTTGCGCCCGGCCTCCCCGGTCTCCACCGGCTCGTTCAGCTCCAGCTCCGCCAGGTGGTGCTCGAGCCGGTGCATGGCCACGAGGTCGGTGGCGACGCCGAGCAGCGCGAACCGGCGGGCCGGGCCGGTCTCGGCAGTGGGGCTGAGGATCATCTGCACCCCGCCAGAGGCCATCGCGGCCGACCCGACGAAGACGAACGGCAGCTGGTTGCGGCTCTCGAACCACACCGGGGTCACCGTGTCGGAGAGCAGCACAGCGGTGTAGGCGGCCAGCGGCGGCCCGAACAGCGCCTGCCCGACCGCGGCGGGGGCGTCGGCGATCCGCATCGCCTGCTTGGCCAGGTCCACCACGCTGCCGGGTTTCGTCGGCACGGCGCGGACCACCTCGGCCGCCGTGGTCACGCCGGCGAACGCGGCATACCCGGACAGGATCCAGGTGCCGACGGACATCGGGGAGGTGAGCTTGACGGTGCGCAGCATGTTGAGGAAGCGCTCAGGTCGACCCAGGTCGGCCACGAGCGCGGCGCCGCTGAGCGCGACGGCCGTCATCGCGGTGTAGCGGCTGTTGCGGCGCAGCGCCGGGCGGCCGGTGGCGGCCGCGCCGGAGGCGATGATCCCCGAGCCGGCGGCCACCCCGCCAAGGAAGAGGTAGGCGGGGATCTCGTGCTTCCACGGCACCGCCTTGATGATGGCCTGCCCGTAGTAGGCGGAGAACTGGGCGTCCGGCACGGCCGGTGCCTCGCGGGCGCCGCCCCCGTCCCGGTTGAGCCAGGTGCGTCCGCTCCTGGCCAGGTCGCGGGCCGCGCCGGCGGCCGCGCCGCGGACGGAGGGCCGCCGTCGACGGCGTGGCCCGTCCTCCGGCGGGCGGTAGCTGTCGAAGTCGGAGGTGGTCATCCGCGCCTCCCGAGGAAGGCCAGGGCGCCGGCGCCCAGCAGGCCCAGCCCGGCCAGGCCGGCCTTGCGGAACATCGAGGGCAGCTCGGCGGTCGGGACCACCGGGTCCGGTGGCAGGCCGTAGACCTCGGGCTCGTCCAGGAGCAGGAAGACCGACCCGGTCCCGCCGACGCCGTCGTCGTCGTTGGCGCCGTAGAGCCGGGCCTCGGTGAAGCCCTGCTCGTGCAGGTGCGTGACCCGCTCCCTGGCCTGCGCCACCAGTTCGTCACGCTCGCCGAACTTGATCGAGGTGGTGGGGCAGGTCTGCGCGCACGCGGGCATCTGGTCCTCGACCAGCCGGTCGTAGCACAGCGTGCACTTCTGCGCGACGCCCACATTGGGCACGTGCCCGTCAGCCCGGACCGACACGGCCGACTCGTCGCGCCGCTCGATCACCCCGAACGGGCAGGCGCCGACGCAGTAGCCGCAGCCGTTGCAGACATCAGGCTGGACCACGACGGTGCCGTGCTCGCTGCGGAAGAGGGCACCCGTGGGGCACACGTCGAGGCACCCGGCATGGGTGCAGTGCTTGCACACGTCGGAGGACATCAGCCAGCGGAACTCCGGCATCGGGCCGACGATCTTGTGCCCATCGACCGTGGTGCTGCTCTGCAGCATGTCCCGCAGGTCTGGGCCGTGGTCGTCGAAGGGCGCTGGGGGGGTGCCGTACCCGGCCGGAGGGGCCGCGGTGGGCGCAGGCGGGGCGCCCTGCGGCGCACCGATGCCCGGCATCCCCAGGTCGACGAGGCGCCGCCCCGACTCCCGGGCCTCGGCGATCCGGTCCCGGGTCTGCTCGACGAAGGCGACGTGCCGCCAGGTGCTGGCGCCAAGGTCGCCGGTGTTGTCGTAGGAGTTGGCGCTCAGACCGAGGTCGTCCATCGGCAGGGCGTTCCACTCCTTGCAGGCCACCTCGCAGGCCTTGCAGCCGATGCAGATCGAGGTGTCGGTGAAGAAGCCCTTGCGGCTGGGCGCGTCCTCCCACCCGGCGTCGGCCGCCACATCGGTGCGTCCGGCGAGCTGCCGCGCGAGGTAACCCATCAGTTCTCTCCTTCGTGGCCATCGGCTGCACCATCGCCCGCCGGACCGGTGGTGCCCTGACCACCGGTGTCCTCATCACCCAGCGGCTCGCCGTCGACGGGTCGAGCGTCCTGGGGCGAGTCGATGGTCGCGGCGCGCAGCCGCGCCATCTCCGGGGAGACGTCGTCGACCCGCTGGTTGCCGGTCTCGGCGGTGCTGCCGGACCGGGACTGGTACTCGGCGACGAGCCGCAGCAGCGCTTCCCCGCGCGGGCGGCGGCCCGGCTGGATGTCGCAGGAGCCCACCTTGGACTCCTGGATGTGCACATTGGGGTCGAGCACGACACCGAGCAGGTCGTTGGCCGCATCGCCCTCGACGACCGCGTCCCGGCCCACGCCCCAGTGATAGGGCAGGCCGATCTGATGCACGGTGCGGCCGCCGACTGTGACCGGGGTGACCCGGTCGGTCACCAGGACCTTGGCCTCGATCGCGGAGCGCGGACTGATGATCGTGGCCCAGTCGCCGTTGGTCAGCCCTCGCTCTGCTGCCAGCTCGCGCGAGATCTCGCAGAACATCTCCGGCTGCAGCTCGGACAGGTAGGGCAGCCAGCGGCTCATACCGCCCGCCGTGTGGTGCTCGGTGAGCCGGTAGGTGGTGAAGACGTAGGGGTAGACGTCGTCGCCGGGCTCGCCACCCGAGGGGCTCCACAGGTTGTCCTTGCGCGGGAAGACCAGGCGGGAAGGGTTCCTCTGCTGGGTGTAGAGCGGGTTGCGGACCGGTGACTCCTGGGCCTCGTAGTGGGTGGGCAGCGGCCCGTCGGCCATGCCGCGCGGCGCGAACAGCCAGCCCTTGCCATCGGCCTGCATGATGAAGGGGTCATCGCCGGCGAGCGCCGCGGGGCCGCCGACGTCGGGGTCAGGCCTGAAGCCCGGTGCGCGGTCCACGGGGAAGTCGGGGACGTCCTTGCCCGTCCACTTGCCTTCCTCCTCGTCCCACCAGACGTATTTCTTGCGCTCGCTCCACGGCCGGCCCTGGGGATCGGCGGAGGCCCGGTTGTAGAGGATCCGGCGGTTCATCGGCCAGGCCCATCCCCACTCGTGCGCCGCATCGTCCGGGCCCTGGGCCGGCACCCGGTTGGCCGACCGGTTCACCCCGCCGGCGAAGACGCCGGAGTAGATCCAGCAGCCACCGGAGGTCGAGCCGTCGGCCTTCATCTGCACGAAGCTGTCGAGCAGCTCCCCGGCCCGCTCACCGGTGAGGTGGTAGCCGTTGACCTCGCGCAAAACCGCCTCGGCGTCGACCTCCCCGTGCTCGTCCTTGGGGTAGTCCCACGTCATGTCCAGCAGCGGCCGGTCCCGTTCGTCGGTCGAGTCGGCCAGCTTGGCCCGGATGCGCACGCCGAGCTCGTGGAAGAAGTCCAGCTCGCTCTGCGCGTCGCCCGGTGCCTGCACGGCCTGGTGGCGCCACTGGAGCATCCGCTGGGTCTGGGTGAAGGTGCCCGACTTCTCCGCATAGCTGGCCGCCGGGAAGAAGAAGACCTCGGTCTGGATGTCCTCAGGACGCAGCTCGCCGTTGGCCACCTCTGGGGAGTCCAGCCAGAAGGTGGCGGTCTCGATCAGCTGCAGGTCGCGCACGACCATCCACTTCAGGTGGCTCAGCGCCATCCGCTGCATCCGCGCGTGCGCGGAGCCGACGGCTGGGTTCTGCCCCACGACGAAGTAGCCCTCGACCTTGTCCTCGAGCATCCCCATCGTGGTCTGGTAGGTGCCGTGGGCACCGGTCAGCCGGGGCAGGTAGTCGTAGCAGAAGTCGTTCTCCGGCGTCGCAGCCTGCCCGAACCAGGCCTTGAGCAGGCTGGCGGTGTAGGCATCAGCGTTGGTCCAGAAACCCTTCTGCAGCGGCGAGGCGATCGCGGCGAGGTACTCCTGCAGGGAGTCGTGCGCGCCCGCCACCGGCATCGGCAGGTAGCCCGGCAGCAGGTTGAACAGGGTGGGGATGTCGGTCGAGCCCTGGATGCTGGCGTGGCCACGCAGGGCCATCACCCCGCCGCCGGGGCGGCCCATGTTGCCCATGAGCAGCTGCAGGATCGCCGCGGTCCGGATGAACTGCGCGCCCAGGCTGTGCTGGGTCCAGCCCAGCGCGTAGGCGAAACAAGTGGTCCGCTCCCGGTTGGAGTTCTCGGTCAGCGCCCTGGCCACCGCATGGAACTGCTCGACCGGTATGCCGCACACCTCCTGGACCATCTCGGGGGTGTAGCGGCGGTAGTGCCTCTTGAGGATCTGGAAGACCGAGCGCGGGTGCTGCAGGCTCTCGTCCCGGACCACCTTGGCGTGCTCGAGCGCCGGACCGCCGGCACCCAGCTCGTGTCCACCGGCCCGGGCCCGGTCCGTGGACCCCGACTCCTCGGCGGACGGGCCGTCGATGTCGCCGTCAGAGCCAGGACCGTCGTCCTCCCGGGCCTCGTACGCCCACGAGGACGGGTCGTAGGCCCCCGTCGCGGGGTCGTAGCCAGAGAACACCCCGTCGAGGTCCTCGGTGTCGACGTAGTCCTCGTTGATGAGCGTCGCGGCGTTGGTGTAGGACACGACGTAGTCGTGGAAGTAGAGGTCGTTGGTCAGGACGTGGTTGATCAGGGCGCCGAGCAGGACGACGTCGGTGCCGGCCCGGATCGGGACGTGGGTGTCAGCGATCGCCGAGGTGCGGGTGAACCGGGGGTCGATGTGGATGACCCGCGCGCCACGGGCCTTGGCCTCGGAGACCCACTGGAAGCCCACCGGATGGCACTCGGCCATGTTGGACCCCTGGATGATCACGCAGTCGGCGTTGGCCATGTCCTGCAAGGACTGGGTGGCGCCGCCGCGGCCGAACGAGGCTCCCAGACTGGGAACCGTGGAGCTGTGTCATATCCGGGCCTGGTTCTCGATCTGGATCGCCCCCGAAGCTGTGAACAGCTTCTTCATGAGGTAGTTCTCCTCGTTGTCGAGGGTGGCTCCCCCGAGCGAGGCGATCCCCATGGTGCGCCGCACCCGGCGGCCCTTCTCGTCCACGTCCTGCCAGCCGTTCCTCCGGGCCTCCAGGTAACGGTCGGCGACCATCTCGATGGCGGTGTCCAGGTCAAGGGTCTGCCACTCGGTGGCACCCGGGGCCCGGTAGAGCATGGTGGTCTGCCGGGTCGGCGAGTTCACCAGCTGCTCGCTGGCCGCCCCCTTGGGGCAGAGTCGTCCGCGGCTGACCGGAGAGTCCGGGTCGCCCTCGATCTGCACGATCTTCTCGTCCTTGACGAAGATCTTCTGGCCGCAGCCGACCGCGCAGTAGGGGCAGACGCTCTGCGCCACCCGGTCGGCCGTGGTGGTCCGCGGCTGTATCTCGCGGGTCCGCCGCGAGGTGACCGAGGTCCCCCGCCCGAGCAGGTCCCCCGAGGCCAACTGCCGCAGGACTGGCCAACCCAGGAAGGTCGAGTCCTTCTTTGCCATCGTCCGCACCCTTTCCAGTCGCTCCAGCGCCACCTCGTCCACCGTAGCGCCACCCACGGTTTCCGCCACCCGAAGCAGACCACCGACTTCCACTTTTCCCGCCTTTTCGCCCAGGACGGCTACGACGTCCTGTCATAGGATGGGGTCATCAGCGACGAGAGGCGCAGCGATGACAGATGCACACCTCAACCAGGTCCTGGATGAGCAAGCGTGCTGGACCAGGCTCGCGAACGCGGAGTTCGGCCGGCTGGCCTACCACCTCGCCGACGAGGTCCACATCGCCCCGGTCAACTACGCGGTCCGTGAGGGCTCGATCTTCTTCCGCACCGCCGAGGGCTCCAAGCTGCTCGGCGTGGTGATGAACGAGGACGTGGCCTTCGAGATCGACCACATCGTGGACGACGAGGAGGTCGCCTGGAGCGTGGTGGCGCGGGGCAAGGCCCGCATCCTCGAGGGCGATGCCGCACGCCAGGCGGACCACCTGCGGCTGCGTCCCTGGGTCGACAACCACAGGTACAACGTCGTCGCGATCGCGGTCGACGAGATCACCGGTCGCGAGTACCACCTGGCCCGGCCCTGGCGGCACATCCTGCCCCAGGAGCGGGGCTGACCGCGGGTCTGGGCGACAGTGTCGTCTGGCACGAGGCCCCGGCCTCGGCCGACGATGCCCTGCGCAGGCACCTGGTCGAGCTGCTCGGCGCCGGGGAGGTCACGGTGGGCCGCCTGTGCCCTCAGTGCGGGTCGGACCGGCACGGCCGGCCGTGGGCTCGGCATACCCGCGGGGCCGGTGCCGGCCGCTCCAGCCGTGACGTCCACGTCTCGCTCTCCCGAGGCGGGGGGTATGTGGTCACCGCTGCCTCCCTGCGCGGGCACCTCGGCGTGGACGTGGAGGTGGTGCAGGACGTGGCCCGGGACTGGCCGGGGGACCTCGTGCTGGCGGCCGGTGAGTCGGCAACCTCGGCCGTGGCGCGGGCCCGGTGCTGGGCGGCCAAGGAGGCGGTGCTCAAACGCCGGGGGACCGGGCTGGCGGTGCCGATGTCGACCGTGCTGCTGCGACGGGAGCACGGGCTCGTCGACCTCCCCGCCCCGGACGGGCTGGTCGCGGTCCTCGCCGGGCCGCTGACACACGCGTGTGCATGAACGGTGTGTCACCTTGGTTGCCCGCGGCACGGGTGTGTCACCCCGTTCGCGCACACGGGTGCTCCCGGCACCAGGTGTCCGTAGCTGGGCCGGCCCTCAGGGCAGGTCCGGCAGCGTCGGGGAGTCCAGCCACGGGAGCAGGACCGGGGCCAGGTCACGGCCGACCACCTCGGAGCAGTGCGCGAGGAACTGGGCCGTGGTCGCACTCGCGTGCTGGTGCGCAGCCACCCAGGTGCGCAGAATCTCGAAGAACGGGGCCTCCCCAGCCTCCACCCGCAGCGCGTGCAGGGTCAGCGCCCCGCGCTTGTAGACCCAGTCCTCGAACATGTGCGCCGCCGTCGGCCCGGTCAGGGGTGCTGGCTGGTCAGGACCCTGGGCCAGCAGTCCGTGGTGGTACCGCGCCCACTCCCGCGCCGTCCGCTCGCCGGACGCCTCCGACCAGAGCCATTCCGCATAGCAGGCGAAACCCTCGTGCAGCCAGATGTCCGACCACTGCTCGGCGGTCACCGCGTTGCCGAACCACTGGTGGGCCAGCTCGTGAGCGACCAGCCGGACGTTCTCCCAGTCACCGGAGACGAAGTTGCGCCCGAAGGTCGACAGTGAGGCCGACTCCAGCGGGATCTCGAGCTCGTCCTCGGTGATGACGGCGGTGTAGGCGGGGTAGGGGTAGGGCCCGAACGCCTCGATGAAGCAGGCCATCATCTCCGGCTGTCGGCCGAAGGATGCGGTGAACCCCGCACCCCGGATCCCGGGCGGGGCGACCACCCGGATCGGCACCGGACCCTGCTGCTCGCAGACCGTGTAGGGACCGACCTGGACGGTGGCGAGGTAGGCGGGGATCGGGTGCTGCTGGCGGAAGACCCAGGTCCGGCTCGCCCCGTGCCGTCGAGAGGACACGGGCTCACCGCTGAACTCGACGTGGTAGTCCGCGGCGGTCGTGAAGGTCAGGTCGTAGGTGGAGCGCGAGGAGGGACGGTTGTTGCAGGGCATCCAGGACGACGCGCCGTGCGGCTGGGAGGCCACGATGACACCGTCCTCGAGCTCCTCCCAGCCCGCGGGGTCGAACCCACGAAGGCGAAGTGGGCCGGGGTTGCCTGCATACCGGACCCGGACGGTCACCTGCGAGCCCGGCTCGACCGGCTCAGGCAGGGTGATCAGCAGCCGGCCGCCGCTGGAGCGGAAGGTGGTGACCTGATGGCCCGGGACGGTGACCTTCTTCGGCGTCAGCGCCAGGTCCAGACGCAGCTGGGTCAGCCGTTCCACGGCCCGACAGGTCAGCACCGCCTCCCCCTCAAGACGGTTGCTGGGCAGGGCGTAGGTCAGGGTCAGGTCGGTATGCAGCACCTCGTAGGACAGGTCCCCGTGCCCCGGGACGTAGGGGTCCGCACCCTTCATCGCGCCAGCTCCTTCTCGCTCGTGTCGTCGCTCGTCGTGGGCTCGGGTGTGTCGTCCCACGGGCCGATCGGGTTGCCGATCCAGCGCGTCTGGGCAGGCACGTACTCCCCACGCATGACGAGGGAGAGCGGCCCGACCGTGCAGTGCCGGCCCAGGGTGGCCGCGGGCAGGATCACGCTATTGGGCCCGAGCGTCGCGCCCGCCTCCAGGGTGACCGTGTCCATGCTCAGGACCCGGTCGTGGAACAGATGGGTCTGCACCACGCAGCCGTGGTTGACCGTGGCGCCGTCCCGCAGGTCGACCAGGTCGGTCTCCGGCAGCCAGTAGGTGTCGCACCAGACGCCGCGCCCGATGCGGGCCCCGAGCATGCGCAGCCAGACGTTGAGCACCACCGTGCCCTGGGTGACGGAGGCGAACCACGGCGCGGCGAGGACCTCGGTGAAGGCGTCGGCGAGCTCGTTGCGCCAGACGAAGGAGGACCACAGCGGGTGCTCGCGGGCGGTGTGCCGCCCCACGATCATCCATTTGGCGGCCCAGGCCACCAGTGCGGCCACCACCCCGGCGGCGAGCATCACCACGCCGCCGAGCGCGAATGCCGCCAGCACGTGCCAGCGCAGCAGGGCCAGCAGTGCCACTGCCACACCGAGGTGGAGCAGGACGTGCAGCAGGAGCGGGACCAGCCGCAGCGTCTCGATCAAGCCCCGGGCGACCCGCAGCCGCCGCGGCGGGGCGTAGGTCCGGCTGGTGTCGGTCTCGCCGGTTGACCGCCGCAGCCGGGTGGGTGGGCTGCCCAGGTAGGACGAGCCGGCTTTCACGCTCTTGCGCCGCGGGGCTGCCGACAGGACGGCGACCAGAGCCTCCCGCGGGACCTTGCGGCCCGCGGAGACCATGCCCGAGTTGCCGACGAAGGCCCGCTTGCCGACCTTGACCCGCTCGACCCGCATCCAGCCGTGGCTGAGCTCATAGCCACCGATGAGCGTGTCGTCGGCCAGGAAGGCGTGGTCGTTGACCTGGGCCAGCGAGGGGATGAGCAGCACCGTCGAGGCCTCGACCCCCCGCCCGACCCGGGCGCCGAGCAGGCGCAGCCATACCGGCGTCAGGGCCCCGGCGTAGAGCGGGAAGAGCCAGGTGCGGGCCTCGTCGAGCACGCGGATCGTGGTCCAGACCGCCAGCCCGCGCCCGGAACGGGTCGGGTGGTGGCCGGGCCGGATCGCCCGGGCGCACACCCTCACCAGCAGCAGGACCAGCAGGGCCAGCACCGCGTAGCCGACCAGGGCGGCGAGGGGCAGCCAGACCCAACCGAGGCGCAGGACGACCAACGCCCCTGCCCCCACGGCCAGGACGGGCAGGACGGCGACGAGGAGGGAGGCTGCCGCATACCCCCACCACCACGCGCGGCCGGGCGGGGGCAGGACGTCGGTCCAGGCGCCACGGGCGCGTCGGGAGACACGGGTGGCCGGTGCCCCCGACCAGTACTCCCCCGCGGGGACCTGGCCCAGCACGAAGGAGCCGGGTGCGACCTCGGCCTCCCGCCCGACGTCTGCGCCGGGGCCGAGCATGCTGCGGGCGCCGACCCGGGCCCCGGCCCGCACCGTGACCTGACCCACGTGGACGCGGTCGCCGTCGATCCAGGTGCCGCCGAGGTCGACCTCGGGCTCGACCGCGGCGCGGCTGCCGATGCGCAGGAAGCCGGTGACGGGGGGCAGTGCGTGCAGGTCGACCCCGGGAGCGATGTCGGCCCCCAACGCCCGGGCATAGCGTTGGAGCCAGGGCGCGCCCGCGGCCGAGACGGCGGCGAGCTCGGTCTGGATGCGGTCTGCCAGCCAGAGACGAAGGTGGACCTTGCCGCCCCGCGGATAGCTGCCGGGTCCTACCCCACGCAAGACTACCCGGATGAGCAGGGCCGCCAGGCCCATCCGCACCGGCGGCACCAGGAACAGGGCGGCGGTCAGCGCCACCACCAGCCAGGGCAGCTCCGGTGCCCAGGCCAGTCCCAGCAGGTCGCCGGCGAGGACGCTGACCAGCATGGTCCAGGCGATCCAACGGCCGGCCGCCAGGGTGCGCAGCGGAAGCAGCGCCAGCACCTGACCGACCTGGGTCTTGGGCGGGATGGGGCGCACCGTGCGGTCCACCCGGGCCGGCCCGGCACCCAACTCCTCGAGCAGGGCCGCGAGCCCGCCGACCGTGGGGTGCGCGTAGAGGTCTCCGACCGCGACCTCCGGGAAGCGCTCCCGCAGTCGCCCGACGATCTGAGCGGCGGTCAGCGAGCCCCCGCCGAAGGCGAAGAAGTCATCACCGGGCGAGGTGACCTGCGCGCCGAGGACATCGGCCCAGATCTGCGCGATCCACTCCTGCAGCGGGGTCAGCCGTGCGGCGCCGGAGGCCCGGGCGCCCGGCAACGGCCAGGGCAGCGCGTCCCGGTCGATCTTGCCCGAGGTGCGGGTCGGCAGGTCCTCGACCACGGCCAGCCGGGGCACGAGCGCGTCCGGCATCCGCTCGCGCAGCAGGGCCTGCGCCGTGTCCGCCGCGAAGCTGTCGTCGACGGCGAGGTAGCCGACGAGGAGCTGGTTGCCCGAGGTGGTGTGCCGCACAGCAGCGGCGGCGCCGACGACGCCGGGGAGGCGTAGCAGCTGGCCGTCGATCTCCCCCAGCTCGATCCGGCGGCCTCCGAGCTTGATCTGCTCATCGGCCCGGCCGCCGAAGAGCAGCCCGGCCGGGTCATTGACCACGATGTCCCCGGAGCGGTAGGCCCGCTGCCAGCCCAGGCTGGGCATCGGGGCATACAGCTCCGCGTCCTTGGCGGGGTCGAGATAGCGGGCCAGGCCGACCCCGCCGATGATCAGCTGGCCGGTGGCCCCCTCGGGCACCGGCTGCCCCTGCTCGTCGACGACCGCGAGGTCCCAGCCGTCCAACGGCAGCCCGATCCGGACCGGTGCGGTGCCGTCGAGGATGGCCGCGCAGGCGACGACGGTGGCCTCGGTCGGGCCGTAGGTGTTCCAGACCTGCCGGGCCGGCGCCTGGAGGCGGGCCGCGAGCTCTGGTGGGCAGGCCTCGCCGCCCAGGATGAGCAGCCGGACCTGCTCCAGAGCCGTGGTGGGCCACAGGGCGACCAGGGTGGGCACCGTCGACACCACGGTGATGTTGTTGGCGCGCAGCCAGGGACCGACGTCGACGCCGGCCCGGACCAGGGAGCGCGGCGCGGGCACCAGGGCGGCGCCGGACGCCCAGGCCAGCCACATCTCCTCGCAGCTGGCGTCGAAGGCCACGGACAACCCGGCCATCACCCGGTCACCGGGGCCCAGGGGGCGCAGGTCCCCGGCCAGGAACATCCGGGACTCGGCGTCGACGAAGGCTGCGGCGTTGCGGTGGGTGACAGCCACGCCCTTCGGCGTGCCGGTGGAGCCGGAGGTGAAGATCACCCACGCATCGTCATCCGGGGTCGGTGCCTGCCCAGGGCGGCCGGGAGCGCCGCCGGGTCGAGGGCTGATCGCCAGGCCGTTGCCGATGACGGCTGCGACATCGGCCTCGTCGAAGACCACCCTGGCCCGCTCGTCGGGGTCGTCTGCATCCACCGGCACGTAGGCCGCGCCGGCGACGAGAACCCCGAGGATGGCGGTGTAGAGGTCCGTCGTGCCCGAGCTGACCCGGATCCCGACCTTGGCCCCGCGACCGACGCCGCGCACAGCCAGCCGGGCGGCGACCTGCTCGGCGGCCTCCGCGAGCTCGGCGTAGGTCAGCGTGTGCACCCCGCTGTCGATGGCCAGCGCGTCGGGAGCGTCCTCGACGGTCCGGCGCAGAATGTCGACCAGGGTCCGCGGGCTGGGTGCCCGCTGACCGGCCAGCAATGCGGCCGGGACGCTGGGCGGGCCGCCCGGGAGGTCCTGCGATATGTCCACCCGCGAAGTGTCCCCCACTCGCCGGGCGCGGTGACAACCGGCGGGTAGGGACCGACGTCCCGAGCGTGGGCGCCCCCGGTGGCGCCCCTGAGGTCGGCCCTGAGTCAGCCCTGAGTCAGCCCTTCTGCATCCCGTCGCTGATCAGGCTCATCACCGAGGAGTCAGCCAGGGTGGTCACGTCGCCGACCTCGCGGTGCTCCGCGACGTCCTTGAGCAGGCGACGCATGATCTTGCCCGAGCGGGTCTTGGGCAGCTCGGGGACGACCATGATCTGGCGGGGCTTGGCGATCGGGCCGATCTCCTTGGCGACGTGGTTGCGCAGCTCCTGGACCAGCTTCTCGCCCTCCCCCGCCGCGGCCTGACTGTCCGCCTCGGCGACGGCGTCCGCGCGCAGGATGACGAAGGCGCAGATCGCCTGCCCGGTGGTCTCGTCGGCGGCGCCGACGACCGCAGCCTCGGCCACCTTGGGGTGGGAGACGAGCGCCGACTCGATCTCGGAGGTGGACATGCGGTGGCCAGAGACGTTCATCACGTCGTCGACCCGCCCGACCACCCAGATGTTGCCGTCCTCGTCCAGCTTGGCTCCGTCGCCGGCGAAGTAGGCGTCAGGGAACCGGCTCCAGTAGGTCTCCTGGTAGCGCTTCGGGTCGCCCCAGATGCCGCGCAGCATCGAGGGCCACGGCTCGGTGATGACCAGGTAGCCGCCGGAGCCCTTCTCGACCTCCTGGCCCATGTCGTCCACCACCTTGGCCACGATGCCGGGGATGGCCTTCATCGCCGAGCCGGGACGGGCTGCGGTGACGCCCGGCAGCGGGCTGATCATGATCGCCCCGGTCTCGGTCTGCCACCAGGTGTCCACGATCGGGCAGCGATCAGCGCCGATGTGCTCGCGGTACCACATCCAGGCCTCGGGGTTGATCGGCTCGCCGACGGACCCGAGCAGGCGCAGGCTGGACAGGTCGAACTTCGCCGGAATGTCCGTGCCCCACTTCATGAACGTCCGGATCGCGGTGGGCGCGGTGTAGAGAACGGTGACCTTGAGGTCTTGGACGATCTCCCAGAACCGGCCCTGGTGGGGGGTGTCCGGGGTGCCCTCGTACATCACCTGGGTCGCGCCGAGGGTCATCGGCCCGTAGACGATGTAGGAGTGGCCGGTCACCCAGCCGATGTCGGCGGTGCACCAGTAGACGTCGGAGTCGGGGTGGAGGTCGTGGACGACATGGCTGGTATAGGCGGTCTGCACCAGGTAGCCGCCGGTGGCGTGGAAGATGCCCTTGGGCTTCCCGGTGGTCCCGGAGGTGTAGAGGATGAACAGCGGGTGCTCGGCGTCGAAGGCCTGCGCCTCGTGCGTCTCCGCAGCGGCCTCGAGAGCCTCGTGCCACCACAGGTCACGGCCGTTGGTCCAGTCCACGTCCTGCCCGGTGCGCTGCACGACGAGCACCTTCTGGACCGGGTTCTCGTCATGGGCCAGCGCGGCGTCGACCGCCGGCTTGAGGGCCGAGGGCTTACCGCGGCGGTAGCCGCCGTCGGCGGTGATGACCACCTTGGCGCCGGCGTCGTCGATCCGGCTGTGCAGGGCCTCGGCGGAGAAGCCGCCGAAGACCACGGAGTGCGGAGCGCCGAGCCGGGCACAGGCCAGCATCGCGATCGCGGCCTCGGGGATCATCGGCAGGTAGATCGCCACCGTGTCGCCCTCGCCCACCCCCAGGTCCGCGAGCGCGTTGGCCGCCCGCTGCACCATCTGGTGCAGCTCGGCGTAGGTAATGTCGCGGGTCTCCCCCTCCGGCTCCCCGACCCAGTGGATGGCGACCCGGTCACCGTGACCGACCTCGACGTGCCGGTCGACGGCGTTGACGCAGGCGTTGAGCCGCCCGCCGAGGAACCACTTGGCGAAGGGCGCCTCGGACCAGTCCAGGACCTGCTCGAAGTCGGTCTCCCACTGGACGTACCTGCGCGCCTGCTCGGCCCAGAATCCCTCGCGGTCCTCCGCGGCCCGGTCGAACAGCTCCTGACCGGCGTTGGCCTGGGCGCGGAACTCCTCGCTCGGCTCGAAGGTGCGCTCCTCGTGAAGCAGGTTGGACAGTCCCTCGTTGGACATCGTGCCTCCTCGTGGCTGGGGTCGGTGTCGAGTATGCCGTGGATCTCAGCCGTGGTGCACCGCAGGGGCGGGCTGGCGCGGGGTCTATGGCGGTCAGTGGTCGACGTCTGCGCCGAACGGTCACGGGCCTGCGATGGGCGGTCGAGGGCCGAGGACGAAAGCCAGGCCTCAGATGAAGGGGATGACGACGCCCACCGTCAGGATCGCCAGGCCCAGGGCCAGGACGCGGTAGTTGGCGTACCAGGCCTTCCCCTTCAGCTCCTCGGACTCCTTGCGCCAGTTCCCCTTGTCGAAGACGACGTCCTGGATGTCCTCGGGGTCGGGGGCCTCGGTGCGCAGCGAGATGGCGATGAAGACCGCCAGGCTGATCAGGAGCATGATGCCGGTGGCGTAGAGGAACTGGACCGCGGCGGGGCCGGCCATACCGATGGGTGCGGGCCGGGCCCCGTTAGCCGGTCACGCCCTCCGGGGTGTGCAGGCGCACCAGGGTGCGCCGGGCGCTGCGGGGTATGCCGTGCGGCGTGGCCCGGGAGACGCCGACGGCCACCAGGACAGCCAGCGGGACGGTCCACGCGGCGGGGTGCTCGAAGAGGGCGCCGGCCCAGCCCTCGGGGCCGAGGCCGAAGGTGATCGCCATCGCCCCGGTCGCGGCCACGGCTCCGGTGACGAGCCCGGCGGCCGCGCCCTGCACGGACAGCCTCGACCACCAGACCCCTAGGGCCAGCAGGGGGAAGAAGGTGGAGGCGGCGATGACGAAGGCGAGGGTGACGAAGGCCGCGAGCGGCACCTCGGGGAAGACGCTGGACACACCCCACGGGACGAGCACGGCCCCGATGGTGGCCAGGCGGAAGCCGGTGACCTCGGAATGCTCGGCCCTGACCAGCCGGGACAGGGGTCGGACCACGTCCTGGTTCAGCACGCCGGTCACCGCGACGGCCAGTCCGGAGGAGGTGGAGAGGAAGGCCGCGAAGGCACCTCCGGCCAGAGCCGCGACCAGGATTTCGGAGCCGAGCCCGGGGAGCACCTCGGCCGGCAGCCGGAGGACGACCGTGTCGGCACGGACCCCCGGACCCAGGACGGGCAGGTAGGCCCGCCCCAGCACGCCGTAGACGATTGTGACGACGTAGAACATCCCGAGCAGGACCAGGAGCCGCACGGTGGTGCGACGGGCCGCGGCACCGTCGGGGTTAGTGTAGTAGCGGACGACGACGTGCGGAAGTCCCGTCGTGCCCAGGGCCAGGGCCACGATCAGGGAAAAGGTGCGGTACATCGAATGGGTCTCGGGCGCCGACCCGGTGAGGGGCAGCGTCCACGCCGCGTCGACCTGCGGGGCCGGCCCCTGGGTGACCCACCAGACGGCCAGGATGATGCCGGCAGGCACGGCCAGGGCGGTGAGTTTGACCCAGTACTGCACCGCCTGCACCAGGGTGATCGAGCGCATCCCGCCCGCCGCCACGGAGAGGACCACTACGACGAGCACCACGGAGGACCCCAGCCACAGCGGGGCCCCGCTGACCAGGCCGAGGGTGAAGCCGGCGCCCTGGAACTGGGGGATCAGGTAGAGCCAGCCGATGAGGACCGCCAGCACCGAGCACAGGTGGCGCACGACGCGGGACTCCAGCCTGGCCTCGGCGAAGTCGGGCAGGGTGTAGGCACCGGAGCGGCGTAGCGGTGCCGCCACCAGGGCGAGCAGCACGACATACCCGACCGTGTAGCCGACGGGGTACCAGAGCGCGTCGACCCCGGTGTCGTAGATGAGCCCCGCGACGCCGAGGAAGCTGGCGGCCGAGAGGTACTCGCCGCCGATGGCCGCCGCGTTACGGGCCGGGGAGACCACGCGGCCCGCGACGTAGAAGTCGGAGGTGCGGCGGGAGAGCCGCAGGGCGAAGATGCTCAGCCCCAGGGTGATCAGGCAGACGACCAGGACCGACCCGCCGGCGAGCGTCTGACCCACCTCAGCCCTCCCGCTCCATGACCTCGGTGAACCGGCGCTCGAGCCGGCCGGCGTGCCGGTCGAACCAGGCCGCGAGAATGACCATGGCCGGGTAGACCAGCACCCCGAGCACCACCCAGGGCAGCGGCAGCCCGGCGACCTGCAGGCTGCGGGTCGCCGGGATGAGTGCGAAGAGGAGCGGCAGCCCGAGCAGGACCGCGGCCAGCACGCCCAGGACCGTGAGGGCCAGGCGCAGCTGAGCGCGGAGCAGGCCCTGGAGGTAGAGCTCGCCGACCCCCGTCTGCTGCACCAGGGCTGCCTGCCGGGTGTGCCGCCGCGCGGTGGTCGCGCCCCGCCGCGAGGACGTCACCCGGACGCGCTGGGTATGCCGTGGGGCAGGGTCGGTCATGGGCACAAGGTAACGCCACCGGGAGCAGGTCTGACGCCTCCGTCCGAAGGACCCCCGGTATACTTCATGGCCGCCCAGCGACAGGGGAGGACAGCATGGGGGTGCGGATCGACCCGGACGGCGTCATCGCCATGTCTGGGGCGACGCTGGGCGTCGCCACGACGATCGACGCCATCGGCGGTGACATCACCGGCCAGATCGAGCGGGTGGACCAGTGGGTCGAAGGCGCACCCGAGGCTCGGTCCCGGACCGGCACGATGGCCGAGACGCTGGCCCTGCTGGCCGGGGCCGCCCGCGAGCACGCGGTCCACTACGTCGACCACGAGCGCCCGATCGAGGAGCTCCGGTCGCTGGGCTACTGGCTCCCGGACTTCGGCAACCTGCTGCCCCACGGTGACCAGACCGTGACCGAGAACATCGAGCGGATCGCCCGCAGCGACGAGTTCGGGGCGATCCCGCTGGGCACCGCGCAGGCGCTGATGGAGCGCTACCGCAACTTCATGCTGTACGTGCCCAGCTCGGACACTCATACCGGTCGCCAGGCACTGGCCGAGCTGGACCGGCTGTTCACCACCTCCGACACCGTCCACCAGGGACGGCCCTACGTGCGGCGGGCCAGCGGGCTCTATGTGCCCTCGCTCAGCGACGCCGACCCGCGCCTGCCGCGGATCCACCAGACCATCGACGAGGCCACCTACGCCCCGGGGCGTCAGTTCACCACCGGGACAAGCGTGGGACGACCACCCACGTGGGCGCGCACCGGGGGGCGCGTCCTGGGCGTCGCGGGCGTCGGGCTCACGCTCTGGGACGTGGGCGCCTCGCAGTGGGAGCACGACCAGCGTTACCACCCGGAGTACAGCACCGCCCAGCGCGTCGGTTCCACCTCCTACGCGCTGGCCACCGAGGGCGGCGGGGCGGTCGCCGGGGGCCTGGTCGGCGCGCACTACGGGGCCGTCCTCGGCAGCTTCGTCCCGATCCCGGTCGTGGGCACCCTGGGCGGCGCTCTCATCGGTGGCGCCATCGGCGCCTTCGTCGGCTCCAAGGCCGGCAAGGCCGTCGGGCAGGGCCTGAAGCAGGCGGGCAGCGCGGTCGCCGACGGTGCCAAGAAGATCTGGGACGGGTTGTTCGGCTGATGACGCCACCGGAGTCGCTCTTCACGCCGTCGCTGCCGCTGCTCCTCGTGAGCGCGGTGCTGCTCGTCCTCGGGCTGGTCGCGTGGTCCGGCCGCACCCGTCAGGTGGTGCTGCGCGCCTGGCCCAGCCCCACGCTTCACCTCGCCCCCCTCTACCTGGGCCTGGCGGGCCTGCTCACCACGCTCAGCCCCCTCGTCCCGGGCTGGCTGGCCACGGTGCTGCTGCCGCTGTCGATGCTGCCCTTCGCCGCCGGCGTGCTCGCCGTGGTCTGGCTGCCCGGGTTCCTGCAGCCCCGGTGGCTGCGGGACGCCACCTCCCGGAAGGACCTGTATGACGTCCGCGCCCGCTGACCTCACCGTCCACCTGGAGCCGCCGCCTGGCTGGGTGCAGATCCCGCAGGAGCCGGACGCCGAGGGCGCCGTGCTGCTCGCGCTGGCCCCGGCCGACTGGCGCGAGGACTGGGGTGTGCGGCCGAACATCGTCGTGGGACTCGGCGCCCCCACCACCGGCACCATTCGCGCCGTGGCCACCCGGACCGCCGCCACCTTCCTGGCGCTGGAGGCGGGGCATCGCATCGTGTCCTGGGACCTGTGGCACGACGAGGGGGGACGCAGGCTGCTGGTCACCTACCCGGCCGGCACGGCCCTCGTCGCTGCGATGACCTGGGTCCGGCTCGAGGGAGGTCGCCCGCTCTCGGTCACGGCCACGGTGGACGCCGATCGCTACCTGCGCGTCATGCCGCTGATGATGCAGGCGGTGGACACGCTCCGGGTCGAGGGCACCGTCCCGGAGCACAGCGCACCCCCAGTGCCGGCCGCGGAACCGGCTGACGAGCCACGCACCGACGACTTCTGGTCCGGGCGCGGGGAGACGCTGGAGGACCTGGGCCGGCTGCAGCAGGCCCAGCCGTGGGCGCCTGACGGGCTGCCGCTGTCGCGGGCCGCCTTCGCGGCCTTCGCGGAAGCAGGCCGCGGCCTGCGCGGCCCCCGGGTGAAGGACCGCTCCGCCGTCGAGGAGCTGCAGCAGGCCGGCCTCGTGGACGCCTCGGGGCGGTTGACCGAGGATGGCCGCACCACCCACGCCGCCCTCGCGGGCGCCGACCGACGCATCCGGGTGGAGTCCGCCGCCGCGGGCGTGCCCGGGACCTTCGAGGCGGCCCGGCTCGGCGACACGGCCCTGGTCTGGGCCACCGACCCGCCCTCGCGCTGGGCCGGCGGCCCGGCTCGTGGCCGGGACGCGCTGGAGTCGGCGACGACCGGGACGCTGCAGTGGATCCCGCTCATGCACCTGCCGGAGGAGCTCGCCGCCTGGCTGCAGGTCGGCCCCGCCTGGCCGATGGCGACCAGCCCCCCGCGGCTCCCCCGAGACCTGGTGACCGAACGGGCCGAGGACGACCGCGTGCCGCCGCCCCCGGACGCCGACGACCACCTGCGCTCGGCCTGGGCCGAGCCGTGGTTCACCTGGGTGCTGACCACGGACACCGGCCACGCCGTCGCCGGGGTGCATGCCGGGCGCCACGGGCACTTCCGACTGGCGGAGCCGGAGGAGCAGGACGGCGTCGTCGACCTGCAGGCCTTCCCCTCCGAGCCGCTCTTCACCACCCTGGTGGGGGCGAGCCTGCTGTGACCACCCCGGAGCAGAAGCGTGCCCGCGCCCAGATGCTGCGCGAGGTCGCCACCACGATCAGCACCAAGGCGTGGCTCCTGGACGACGACCTGGACTCCTTGCTCCGCCACTACCCGCACCGGTCGGACGGGGTCTGGTGGGGCCCGGCCGCGACCGACTTCTACGACGGCGTCCGGGGCGTCCGCACCGACGTGCGCAACCTGCGGACCGACATCCTGGGTTACGCGAGCCGCTGCCGCGTCAAGGCCACCGAACTCGAGGAGCTCGCCGATGAGCAGGAGGCGGCCCAGAGCGTGCCCTGAGCGCCAGCGCGTCCTCTGCGCTTCCTCTGGGCTTCCTCACCGTCCGCCGGCGCCCAGCACCCGCTCCCGGACCTCACGTGCGTGACGGCGGGCGACCGGCAGCTCGGGTCCGTCGGGTGCCAGCACCAGGCTGAGCTTGCCCTGGCTCTGGCGGACCTTGGCGACGTGGGCCAGGGAGACCAGGGTGGAGCGGTGGATGCGGAAGAAGCCGGCGTCCGACCACCGGTCCTCGAGCGTGGACAGCGGGATCCGCACCAGGTGCGAGCCGTGGGCGGTGAACAGCCGGGCGTAGTCGCCCTGCGCCTGCACGTAGCGGATCGACGAGCGCTGCACGAAGCGGGTGACCCCGCCCAGCTCGACGGCGATCCGTTCGTCGGCGGGAGCCTGCTCCGCCGCCACGGGCTGGGGGTCGGGCTGCGGGGGCGCGCCGCCCCCGCCCCCCGCAGCGCGCTGCATACCCTCCACGACCCGGTCGATCGCCTGGGCGAGCCGGGCCGAGGAGACCGGCTTCATCACGTAGTCGGTGGCCTGGATGGCGAAGGCGTCGACCGCGTGCTCGTCGTGGGCGGTGACGAAGACGACCTGGGGGCGGTCGGCGAAGCGGGCGATCACCCGAGCCAGCTCCATGCCGTCCAGGCCGGGCATGGAGATGTCGGAGAAGACGACGTCGATGCCGCCAGACTCCAGGACGCGCAGCGCGTCGGTGCCCGATCCGACCGCGAGCACGCTCTCGAAACGGCCGTCCCGCTCCAGCAGCCAGGTCAGCTCGGACAGGGCCGGCGGTTCGTCGTCGACGACCAGGGCACGCATGGGGTCATCGTAGGGCCGCCCACCGGTCCCCCGTCAGGCCGAAGGGTGGACGCCCGGGGCGTACTTGGGCACCCGGAAGCTGACCTTGGTGCCCAGGTCGGGCGCCGTCTCGACGACCAGCCCGTAGTCGTCGCCGTAGACCTGCCGCAGCCGGGCGTCGACGTTGCCCATCCCGAGGGACTCGGTCCTCTTGTGCGACTCCTCTTCCCCCTCGAGGGCGCGCCGCACCGTCTCGGGGTCGGAGCCGACCCCGTCGTCCTCGACGGTGATCTCCGCGGCGTCCCCCTGGTCGGTGGCGGTGATGGTCACGTGCCCCACGCCTACCTTGTCGGCCAGGCCGTGGCGCACGGCGTTCTCGACCAGCGGCTGGACGACGAGGTAGGGCACGACGACCGGGAGCACCTCCGGTGCCACCAGCAGCCGGACCTGCAGCCGCTCCCCGAACCGGGCCTGCTCCAGCACGAGGTAGCGCTCGACGTTGCGCAGCTCGTCGGCCAGCGGGGTGAAGGTGCCACCGCGCCGCAGGCTGTAGCGGGTGAAGTCGGCGAACTCCAGCAGCAGCTCGCGCGCCCGGTCGGGGTCGGTGCGCACGAAGCTGGCGATCGCGCCGAGGCTGTTGTAGATGAAGTGCGGGCTGATCTGTGCGCGCAGGCTGCGCAGCTCGGCCTCCACGGCGCGCGTGCGCTCGCGGTCCAGCTCGCCGAGCTCCAGCTGACCCCCCATCCAGGTGGCCAGCGCCTCCGTTGCCCGGGCCAGGCCGGCCGACGGGCGGGAGGAGTATGCGGTCAGCACCCCGATCACCCGGTCCTCCACCACGAGCGGGGCCACCACGCCGGCCCGGACCTCGCAGTCGGGCTGCTCGCAGGGCAGGTCGGCGCGGCTCAGCACCGAGACGTCCCCGGTGCCGAGCACCGGGGCGGCGTGCCCCATGACCTGGTCGCGGTGGTGCTCGCCCTGGCCGGCCCAGACCAGCACGTCCTGGGTGTCACAGATCGCTAGGGCGCTGCCACCGAGCATGAGCCGCAGGTGGCGCGCTGCCCGGCCGGCGTTGTCCGGGGTGAACCCCGCCCGCAGGAACCGCCCTGCCTGGCTGCCGGTCCGCAACGTCTCGTAGGTGATGAGCTCGTGCTCGGACAGGAAGCCCCGTCGCGCCTGGCGCCGGCGCAGCCACAGTGCGGCGTGCAGGAGGAGAAAGACCGCCGTGACCACGATGCCGGTCGGGAGGTGGAAGGCGGTCTGCATGGGATGGAGGGTACCGAGGCCCCTCCGGCACGAGGGTCCAACAGCATGCCTCGCAGGGAACCGCCTAGATGGGGACCACCTAAATGGGGTCCGCCCCCTTGGTGGGCTCCGGCCCGGGCTCGTCCAGCTTTACGGACCCCGGCCCGATGTCGACGAGCAGCGCGGCGGACAGCTCGGAGGCGGCCTGGCGCACCTGCGTGAGGTCGACCGCGGAGTGCCGCTCCTGCACCGACGGCTCGATCGTGGTGAGCACCTCCTCGCGGGCTCGTTCGGCCGCCCGCACGGCCAGGTCCTGCCGCAGCGCCTCGCTGAGCAGACCACCCTCAGTGAGGGCGCGCCGGCCCAGCTCCACCGCATACTTCTCCGCGGCGGCGGCCTCCTGCTCGTCGTCGGTCGACATCATCAGGGCAGCCCGCTCCAGCAGCCGGCGCCCGCGGTTCAGGTCGCCGTCGCCGAGCTCGGCCACCGCCCGGGTCAGCAGGGGCCGGTCGCCGCGCGCGGCCTCCCGGGCCAGCATGCCCAGCTGGATGCCGAGGACCCGCTCCCGCGTGCGGGCGCCGACGTCGTGGTGGCGCAGGCCGGGGGTGTAGTTCTCGGACGGGGCGCTCTGCGCCATCGTGTCGAGGTAGCCGCGCTGGGCCTCGTCGGCCGTCTGCACGCTGTCCCGCAGCGGGATGGCGCGGATCGCCAACGTGGCGAGGAAGACGACCAGGACCAGCGGGAGCCCGAGCAGGAAGACGTCGTGCAGCTGGTCGGCCAGCCCGGCGCGGATGGCGGTCACGGCCTCCGGCGGCAGCCCGGCCGTCGCGGCCGGGTCGATCGCCGCACCGGCGTCGATTTCGTCGAGGTCCCCCACCTCGTCCACCAGGTTCGCCGGCAGGTGGGAGGCGATGGCCCCCGACATACCGGCCGTCATCACCGCACCGAACAGCGCGATCCCCACCGTGTTGCCGACGTTGCGGAAGAACTGCAGGGTCGCGGTCGCCACTCCCAGGTCCGAGCGCCCCACGGCGTTCTGCACCACCAGGGTGTACTGCTGCATGCCCAGGCCGAGCCCGGCGCCGAGCACCGCGAGAGCTGCGGCCAGCTCCCACCCCGAGGAGTCGACGCCGAGGCGGGTGAGCAGCCACAACCCGACGGCGACGACGACCGTGCCGAGCAGCATGAACTCCTTGTAGCGACCGGTCTTGGTGACCAGGAAGCCGGTGACGATGCCGACGAGGATCAGCCCCAGCATCATCGGCACCAGGATCAGCCCGGACTCGGTCGCGCTGACGCCGAGCACGCCCTGGGCGAACACCGGCACGTAGATGATCATCCCGAACATCACCATCGCCAGCGCGAACGCGGCCACGTTGGCGGTAGTGAAGACGTCGTTGCGGAAGAGGCGCAGCGGCAGCAGCGGGTTCTCGGCCCGCAGCTCCACCGCGACGAAGAGGCCGAGGAAGACCGCCCCGGCCGCATACAAGCCCAGGATCACCCAGGAGCCCCAGGGGTAGGTCGTGCCGCCCCAGGAGGTCGCGAGCAGGATGGCCATCAGGGCCGGGGTGAGCGTGAGGATCCCGAGCACGTCCACGCGGCCGCGGGTGGGGACGTGGTCGAGCTGCAGGAAGCGGGCGATGACGAAGATGGCGGCCAGGCCGAGCGGGATCGTGGAGAAGAAGAGCCACCGCCAGCCCCAGAAGTCGGTGATCAGGCCACCGGCGATCGGTCCGGCGACCGAGGTGACGCCGAAGACTGCACCCATCAGGCCTTGGTACTTGCCCCGTTGCCGCGCCGGGATGAGGTCACCGATGATCGTCTGGGACAACGGCATCAGGGTGCCCATGCCCAGGCCCTGCACGGCCCGGCCGGCGACCAGGGTCCAGAAGTTCGGCGCCAGGCCGGAGATCAGCGAACCGAGGAGGAAGACGACCAGGCCGGCGAGGTAGAACGCGCGGCGGCCGAACATGTCGGAGAGCTTGCCGACGATCGGCACGATGATCGCCGAGGCGAGGAAGGCCGCGCTCGCCACCCAGCTGTAGTGCTCCATCCCGCCGAGCTCGGCGACGATCCGCGGGATCGCCGGGCCAACGATGCCCTGGCTGATCGAGGCCACGAACATGCCCAGCATGAGACCGACGAACACCCGTCGCTGCGCCGGCGACAGGCTGTAGGTCGCGCTCTCACTCATATCCAGCTCCTCCCCTGCAGCCTCGGACGGCGGCGTGCCGCGAGGCGCGCACATCATACGGCGGGCAGGTCGAGGGCCGGCGGGTGCTCAGCCGGTGGGTGCTCGGCCGGTGGGTGCTCGGCCGGTGGGTGCTCAGCTGGCGTCGTGGCGCAGCCAGAGCGGCACGGTGGCCAGGAGCGTCATGAGCAGGATGCCGGCGGAGACGAGAACGTGGAGGAACAGCTGGTGGAAGGTCATGTTCCTACCTTCGGCGGGGGGAACCGCCCGGCACATCACCCGTCGGACGTGACGTCGGGCTCGGCAGCTGCGACCCCGGTCGCAGCGGGTTCCACCCTGGTTGCGACCCGGGGACGACCCTCCCCCTGCGCGTCCGAGGTAGAACGGTGTCGTCATCGCGACACTGATCTACCTCGCTGTCGGAGGCTAGAACGGGAGCGCGCTGACCATCCCGTCGGGCCGTCCGGGCTCCAGGTACCACTCGTCGCCGAAGGCCATCGCGTACTGCTCCTCGGGCATGCCCAGCATCCAGTCGACGTCCTCCTGCGAGGCGTGCGCGGCGAGGGCTGCCCGCTTGGTGGCCAGCACCGGGCGCACGTCGACGTGCCAGTGCAGCTCCGCCTCGGGCATGCCCAGGGGGTTGCCGTCGTCGGCCGGCTGGTCCGGGTCCCAGTCGGCACCCTCGTCCGGGCCGACCAGCCCGGCGTCCCGGGCCTGGATGTAGAGCCGGCGCATGTGGTCGCGGTTCATCGTCGTCTCCAGGTGACGCGGGCGCCGGGCGGCGAGCTGGACCGCCCGGCGGACGACGTGGTGGACCTTGACGTGGTCGGGGTGGCCGTAGCCCCCGTGCCAGTCGTAGCCGACCACGACGTCGGCGTCCTCTTCGTCGAGGACGGCAGCCAGCCGGCCGGCAGCCTCGTCGAGGTCGGCGTTGTGAAACGACCCGTGGTCGCCGTTCTGCGCCCACCCGGTCATGCCGGAGTCGGCATACCCCAGCCACTCCACGCGGGCGGTGCCGAGCAGGGCGTTCGACGCCTCGGCCTCCCGGCGGCGGCGTTGGACCACCGTCTCCCCATCGACGAGGTCGCCGGGCACCGTGCCGTACTCGCCGTTGGTGGCGTAGACGCAGACCACCCGGTGCCCGGCGTCGGCCGCCAGCCGCATCGTGCCCGCGGTCCCGGAGGCCTCATCGTCAGGATGGGCGTGCAAAAAGACGATTGTGCTCACGGGGCAAGAGTAGGGGCCGACCGGTCCCCTACCGAGGCGATGCCGAGCCAGGTATGCCGATTGCCGGCCCAGCACCAGCCGACCTTGGGCGCGCCGCGGCACTCCTTGCCGTCGCGACCGGTGCCGTTGCTGATCCACAGCGCGGGGACCCTGGTGTCCAGGGTTCCGGCCCTGCGCCCCGGCTTGCGCGAACCGGTGGTCATGAAGCAGTGGTTGCGCTCGATGATCGACGGCTGCAGCAGCGCCCAGCAGATCCCCTCCGTGAGGGTCATCAGCTCACGTCCGGCGGCGCGCAGCTCGGGGTCGACCTCGTCCGGGCTCCGGTTGGCGAACCGGTCGCCGCGGTCCGGGTCGTGCACGGCATACAGGTCGCTGTCCGGCACCGTGGTGCCCGGCGCGGGGCCGAACTCAGCCAGGTCGCTCAGGTCCTCGACCACGAAGCCCCGCTTCTCGCCCAGGCGCAGCAGGGCAGCCAGCTCGGCCGCAGGGACGAGGCGGGGGTGGACGACGAGCAGGTCCCCGACCAGCCCCTCGGGCAGGGGCGGCAGGTCCAACCCGAGGTGGGTCAGGGTGCGGCGCTGCTCGGTTAGATCGGGTAGACCGGTCGCGCCGACGTCGGGCAGGCCAAGCTCGTTGCGCTGACTGGTCACGTCGGGCAGACCGGCCTCATCGGGCTGGCTGGTCAGGTCGGGCTGGGTCGGTGCGGGCTGTGGGCTCACGGATCCTCCAGGGCGCTCACGGGGATCGAGGGGAACGCTCTGGAGGACCCGGACATTCCGCTGCGCCTAGAAGACCGGCTTGCCGCCCGTCACGCCCAGGACAGTGCCCGAGACGTAGCTGGCCTCGTCCGAGGCGAGGAAGACGTAGGCGGCCGCGACCTCGACCGGATGACCCGCACGGCCCAGCGGGGTGTCGGAGCCGAAGCCCTCCACCTTGTCCGCGGACATCGTGGCCGGGATGAGGGGGGTCCAGATCGGTCCCGGCGCGACGGCGTTGACCCGGATCCCGCGCGGGCCCAGCTCGGCAGCAAGGTTGACGGTGAGGTTCGTCAGCGCGGCCTTGGAGGCGGCGTAGTCGAGCAGGTGGTCCGAGGGCGCGTAGGCCTGCACCGAAGTGGTGATGATGATCGACCCACCCTCGGTGAGCGCCCCGGCCAGCTCCCGCACCAGCCAGAACGGCGAGAAGACGTTGGTGGCGAAGGTGCGCTCGACCTGCTCGGGCGGGAACTCCTCCAGCTCGTCGTGGGTCATCTGGTAGGCGGCGTTCGGGACGAGCACGTCGAGCCCGCCGAGCGCCTCGACGACCTGGCGGGCCAGGTCGCGGTTGGCGTCGTAGGAGCGCAGGTCGCCCGGGAAGAGATGGCAGGTGCCGCCTGCGTCCTCGACGAGGCGCCGGGTCTCCTCCGCGTCCTCACTCTCCTGCGGCAGGTGCGCGATCGCCACGCTCGCGCCCTCGTGGGCGAAGGTGAGGGCGACGGCCCGCCCGATGCCCGAGTCGCCACCGGTGATGAGCACGCGCTTGCCGGTGAGGCGGTCGCGGCCCGTCCACGAGGTCCCGTGGTCGGGGGTGGGGTCCAGCTTCGCCTCGGTCCCGGGCCACTCCTGCTCCTGGGCGGGGATGTCGGTCAGGTTCTCCTGGGTCATGGTTCTCCTAGATAGTGAGGGATGGAATGTGACATGGCGGCGGCGCGCCGCTGTGCAGACGACCCGTCCGATCGCCGCAGACGAGGCGTCCTCGGGGTCAGACGTCGCGGTCCCAGTTGCGCAGCCCCGCGAGCGCGGCGACGAAGTCGCCGGGTGAGACGGAGCCGAGGTCATGGCAGGCCTCGTCGAGCTGGTCGGTGATGCCGCCCCGGTCCAGCAGCGGACGGGAACCGGCGACATACCCGATGTGCTTGTAGTGGGTAAAGGCGTCGGCGACGAAGTCCTTGACGTTGGGGTGGCCGGCCAGCTCGACCGCGCCAGCGCCGTCGGCGAGGAGCGCGACGGCGTCGAACAGGACCGAGGGGCCCGCGTCGATCTTGTGGTCGACGGGGGTTCGGGTCTGCTCGCCGGCGAGGACGACACCGCCGACGTGCAGCCCGATCGTCTCCACCATGCCGCCGACCGCCTCGACCGCGGCCCTGACCCGCTCCAGCAGGGCAGCGTCGGTGCCGTCGGAGACGAGGATGCCAAGCTTTCGGCCACCGAAGTCCTGCGGGGGTCGGGCGGCGAAGCTCAGCGCCGGCGAAGGGGGCAGGTCGGGCCGCGGTGGCACGGCCGGTTCGGTGGCGCCCGGCAGGTCCATGCCCAGCCCGTCGGCCACCTTCTGCGCCAGCTCCTCGTCGACGTTGCGAAGGTTGGCCACCATCCGTTGCCGAATCTGGGGGATCTCACACTTGGACAGCTCGAAGATGAACGCCATCCAGATGTGCTCCTGCTCGGGACGGGTCTGGGAGCGGTAGAACTGCCCGGCCTGGGAGTAGTGGTCGGCGAACGACTCCGGCCGCAGGCGGCGGGTGGGACCGGACTCCTCCCTGGCCACCGTGCGGAAGCCCGCCTCGTGGTCAGCGCGTGGTCCGGCCGCGGGGCCGGCGAAGGAGTTGGGCTCGTAGTTGGCGCGGCCGGCCTGCCGACCCATCTGCATGTGCCCGTCCCGCTGGAAGTGCATGACCGGGCAGCGTGGAGCGTTGACCGGCAGCTGGGCGAAGTTGGTCGAGCCCAGCCGCTTGAGCTGGGTGTCGAGGTAGGAGAAGTTGCGGCCCTGCAGCAGCGGGTCGTTGGTGAAGTCGATCCCTGGCACGACGTTCTGTGTCATGAACGCCACCTGCTCGGTCTCGGCAAACATGTTGTCCACCACCCGGTCCAGGCGAAGGGTGCCGATGACCCGTAGCGGCACCTGCTCCTCCGGGATGATCTTGGTCGGGTCGAGCACGTCGAACTCGAAGGAGTCGGCGAACTCCTCGTCGAAGAGCTGCACGCCGAGGTCCCACTCCGGGTAGTCGCCGTTCTGGATGGCGGTCCACAGGTCCCGGCGGTGGAAGTCCGGGTCGGCGCCGTTGATCTTCATCGCCTCGTTCCAGACCACCGACTGCAACCCCTGCCGGGGCACCCAGTGGAACTTGACGAAGGTGCTCCTGCCCTCGGCCGAGACGAAGCGGAAGGTGTGCACGCCGAAACCCTGCATGAACCGGTAGGAGCGCGGGATCGCCCGGTCCGACATCTGCCACAGCAGCATGTGCGTCGACTCCGGCATCAGCGAGACGAAGTCCCAGAAGGTGTCGTGTGCGGAGGCCGCCTGCGGCCAGCCGCGGTCCTGCTCCTCCTTGACCGCGTGGACCAGGTCGGGGAACTTGATCGGGTCCTGGATGAAGAAGACGGGGATGTTGTTGGCGACGAGGTCCCAGTTGCCCTCGTCGGTGTAGAACTTGGTCGCGAAGCCGCGGACGTCCCGGGCCAGGTCGAAGGAGCCCTTGTTGCCGACCACGGTAGAGAACCGGACGAAGACGGGGGTCTGCTTGCCGGCCCGGCCGAAGAGCGAGGCCCGGGTGAGGTCGGAGAGGTCCTCGGCGGCGGTGAACGTGCCGTGGGCGCCATATCCGCGGGCGTGCACCACCCGCTCGGGGATGCGCTCATGGTCGAAGTGGAAGAGCTTCTCGCGCAGGACGTGGTCCTCCAGAAGCACCGGGCCGCGCTCGCCGGCCGTGAGCGAGTTCTGGTTGTCCGAGATCGGCTGGCCGTGCGCTGTGGTCATGCGGGGCACGCCGTCGCCCGGCAGCTGATGCAGCTCGCCGCCGCGCCCGGGCTCGGTGCTGGCGGTGTAGAGCGGGTTGTCCGCGTGGGCGCCCGCGACGCTCGGGGTGGGCGGCCGGGGAACGGGAGGGCCCTGCGGGTAATCCGGCAGGTGGGGGCCGCCGTCCTCGACGGCCGGCGGACGGGCCTCGGGCTGGTCGGTGGCGGGGGTGGTCCGGTCGGTGGCCATGGCATCGATCCCTTTCGCGGGCGGGACGCGGGGACGCCCGCATCTCCGACGCTAGGCGGCCACGCCGACCACGTCACCCCGGAACGACATGGGACCGGCACCTGCCGCCCGGGGAGGACGACCTGGCCTACTTCGGGCGGGTCCAGCGCCACCCGGAGCGCGGCTTGGTGCCGAGCGCGAAGGCGCGCACTCGGACGTCGCTCATCGTGGACCAGCCGGAGATCACCACCCGGGTGCCGGTGGGTGGGGCGCCCTGGGCCTTGGCGTCCACCTCCAGACGTGCACCACCCATGCTGGCGTTGACCTGCAGGGCGACCTCGGTGCCCGGCGGGACGACGAGGCGCAGGTTGCTCATCCACATGGCGAGCCGGATCTCGATCGTCTCGCCGGGCGCGATCACCTCGCGCAGGTCCAGCCGCACGGTGCTCATCCCGGCGTTGACCCGGGTCTCCCGGGCGAGCGGGAAGCGCCCGATCCGGTCGACCTGCCCGAAGTAGGTGTCGATCCGGTCCTGGGGCTCGCGGACGGCGCCACCGGCCCCCGCCCTCGCAGGGGGCTGGTAGGACGGGATGACCTCGGGGATGCCACCGCTCACACCGTCCGGCCGGGGCAGCGGGGGCGGCTGGTCGTCCTGCGGGCGCTGCGTCATACCGCCCACGCTACCGACACTCCGAGCCATACCCCGGGGGCAACCCACGTCCCGCGCTTCTTCCGATGCGGTTCCGGGCCGTTTCGGCACCTACTGTGACCGGTATGGAGTTTCGATACCTGGGCCGCAGCGGCCTGAAGATCAGTGAAATCACCTACGGCAACTGGCTCACCCACGGCAGCCAGGTGGAGAACGAGGTGGCGCACCGGTGCGTGCGGGCCGCGCTGGACGCGGGGATCAGCACCTTCGACACCGCGGACGTCTACGCCAACACCAAGGCCGAGTCCGTGCTCGGCGAGGCGCTGAAGGGCGAGCGCCGAGAGAGCCTGGAGATCTTCACCAAGGTCTACTGGCCGACCGGGCCGGGCGGCAAGAACGACACCGGGCTCTCCCGCAAGCACATCATGGAGTCCATCGACGGCAGCCTGCGGCGGCTGCAGACCGACTACGTCGACCTCTACCAGGCCCACCGCTACGACACCGAGACGCCGCTGGAGGAGACGATGCAGGCCTTCGCCGACATCGTGCGGGCCGGCAAGGCGCTCTACATCGGCGTCAGCGAGTGGACCGCCGACCAGATCCGCGAGGGGCACGCGCTCAGCAAGCAGCTCGGCTTCCAGCTCATCTCCTCCCAGCCGCAGTACTCCATGCTGTGGCGGGTCATCGAGCCCGAGGTCGTCCCGACCTGCGAGGAGCTGGGCATCTCCCAGATCGTCTGGAGCCCGATGGCCCAGGGCGTACTGTCCGGCAAGTACCTCCCCGGCCAGCAGCCCACCGAGGGCCGCGCCGCCGACGAGGCCATGGGCAAGGGCATGCAGGGCTTCATGTCCGATGACGTGCTGACGGCCGTGCAGGAGCTGAAGCCGCTGGCGCAGGAGGCCGGGCTGACCATGCCGCAGCTGGCAGTCGCCTGGGTCCTGCAGAACCCGAACGTCGCCGCCGCGCTGATCGGCGCCTCCCGGCCCGAGCAGGTCGAGGACAACGTCAAGGCGGCCGGGGTGAAGCTCGACGCCGACCTGATGGCCAAGATCGACGAGGTGCTCGGCGACGCCGCCGTGCGCGACCCGGGCAAGACGGCCGAGCGGGCGCCGCAGCAGCGCGTGGCCTGACCGCGTGGCCTGACGGCGTCGGGCTCAGCCCACTGCCGCAGCACACCGGGCGGTTCCGCCGCGACATCGTGGTCCTCCTGACGACCACGATGTCGCGGCCGGGCCGCGCTCAGCGCACCCGCAGCCAGCGCCACCCCCTGGGCGGCTGCGCGCCAGCGGCGATCTCGCGCACCCGGACCTCGCCGAAGACCGAGTTGACGTGCACCACCAGCCGGGCGCCGGTGCGCGGCGCCTGGCCCTGGGGGGTGGTCTCGGCGCGGACGTCGCCGAAGACGGTGCCGCCGTTGACCTCGACGTCGGTGCCCGGCGGCACCGCGATCCGCACGTCCCCGAACATCGACCAGCTGGTCACCTCGAGGGTCTCCCCGGGTTGCAGGACCTCGCGCAGGTCGAGCTTGACGTCACCGAAGAGCTGGTAGAAGGAGCTGCGGCGGCTGGCGCTCCAGCGTCCCTTGCGGACGACGTCGCCGAAGACCGACCAGATCTCCTCGCTCTCGCGGCGGGCAGGCAGGTTGGCCGAGCCGTACTGCGGCAGGGGCGCCACCTGGCCGGGGACCACCTCCGCCGGGGGCTGTGCGCCCTGTGGAGTGGGGAGCGGCGGTGGCGCCGGCTCCCCCCACGTGTACGGCACCTCGCTCGGGCCCTCCCACGGACGCCCCTGCTCACCCGGTCGCTGCGACATACCCCAAACCTAGCCTGTGCAGCGTGAGCGGGACACCAGCCTTTCCCACGTTCGCGGGCATGGGGCAAGGTGGGCGGCATGGCCTCCCCCTTCGACCTGACCCTGGAACAGCTGCGCGAGCACCGGTCCGCCAAGTGGAGCCGGGTGCCGGCCGACGTGCTGCCCGCCTGGACCGCCGAGATGGATGTGCGCACGGCGCCCGCGATCACCGACGCCCTGCACCTGGCGGTGGAGCGTTCGGACTTCGGATATGCCGGAGACCCGGCCCCTGTGATCAGCGCCTTCACCGGATTCGCCCGGGACACCTGGGGCTGGGACCCGGCCGAGGGTGGGGGCACGATGCGGCTGTTCGCCGACGTGGGCCAGGCCGCGATCGAGGTGCTCCGCGCGGTGACGTCGCCGGGTGACCGGGTGATCATCAACCCGCCGGTCTACCTGTCCTTCTACCCCTGGCTGCAGTCCGTCGGGGTGGAGCCGCTGGAGGTGCCGCTGCTCGACGTCGCCTCCGGTGGGCGCCTGGACCTGGCGGGTATGGAGCACGCCCTTGCCTCGGGTGCGCGCGTGGTGCTGCTCTGCACCCCGCACAACCCGCTCGGGCATGTCTACACGCAGGAGGAGCTGGCGGCGGTCGCCGACCTGGCCGCGGCGCACGACGCGCTGGTGATCTCCGATGAGATCCACGCCCCCCTGGTGCACCCCGGCAGCCCCACGCCGTTCCGCCCGTTCCTCACCGTCTCGGAGGCGGCCCGGCGGGTCGGGATCGCGCTGCACTCCCCGTCCAAGGCGTGGAACATCGCGGGCCTGAAGACCGCGATCGGGATCACGGCCACCCCGGGCCGCTGGCCCGGTCTGCGCGAGGATCTGGACTGGTCTTCCTCGATCCTGGGGCAGTACGCAGCGGTCGCCGCCTACACCGACAGCCGGGAGTGGTTGGGGACTGTCCGGGCTGAGGTCGAGCAGCGCACCCACCAGCTGGTCGACCTGCTCGCCGAGCATCTGCCGGCCGTGCGGTACACCCCCGGGCACGCCTCATACCTGGCCTGGTTGGACTGCCGCGACCTGGGCCTGGGCGACAACCCGGCGGCGACCTTCCTCGAACGGGGCAAGGTGGCGCTCTCGCCCGGGCCGGCCTTCGGGATCGGCGGTGCCGGGTTCGCCCGGCTCAACATCGGCACCAGCCAGGAGCTGATGACCGAGGCGGTGCGGCGGATGGCGGCGGCCCTCCACTCGGGGTGACGTACCGCACCCGGGGGGACACCGCGACCGCCCGACGGCGCCCGTCACGGATCGGGTCGCCCGTGTCGGACCCCGGGTCTAGCGTGGCGACATGACATTCCCGACCGACCCTACGCAGCCGCCGCTCGACGTGCCGGAGAGCGACCCGACCGGCAACCCCGGCCCCGACACCCCGGCCCCGTCGCAACCCGTCGCCGACCCCCCGCAGGAGCCGCTGCCGGGGTCAGTGCCCCAGCCAGGTCCGGGGCCGGAGCCGGGCGCCGATCCGGCCCCGGAGCCGCTGCCGAGGGCGGCCGCCAATAACGCCCAGGCCTCCGAGGTGCTCGGTTCCTCCACGCCACAGGATGACCCGGGCCAGCTCCAGCGTGACCCCGAGGAGTGGGTGACCGGAGACGACCCGGCGACCGAGGCCCAGAAGTCCTACCTCGACCGGCTCGCCAGCAGCGCCGGCGAGCAGATCCCGGCCGAGGGCCTGACGAAGGCACAGGCCTCGGAGCACATCGACCGCCTGCAGGACCGGACAGGGATAGAGCCTCGCCAGTCCTGAGGCGTCCTCCGCGGTAGGGCAGACGCGGCCCTTGCATCTGGCGCACGGTCGCGCCGCGGGGCGGGACACCTCATACCCTGTGTCCATGACCCGCCCCCACCTGTGGATCCGTGCCGAGGCCCGCCCGACCGAGCAGCGCGTGCCGATCGTCCCGGCCGACGCGCGCCGGCTGATCGAGGACGGCTTCACCGTCACCGTCGAGGAGTCCCCGACCCGGGTGATCTCGCTGGCGGAGTATGTCGAGGCCGGGTGCGCGGTGGCGCCGCGCGGCTCGTGGGTGGACGCGCCAGAGGGGGCCGTGGTCGTCGGCATCAAAGAGCTGCCGGAGGACCCGGACGACCTCGCACACACGCATGTCTTCTTCGCCCACGCCTACAAGGGCCAGGAGGGCGCCGATCGGGTGCTCGACCGGTTCCGCCGCGGGGGCGGGGAGCTGCTGGACGTGGAGTACCTCACCGTGGACGGCAAGCGGGTCGTCGCCTTCGGCTTCTGGGCCGGGTATGTCGGCGCCGCACTGGCCGTGCTGCGGCACCGCGGTCTGCTGACCGGCGGGGTCTCGCCGATGTCCCGCGAGGAGCTGGACGCGATGCTGCAGCAGGGGCCCGCGCTGGCCTCGGGCGCCCCGGCAGGTGCCACGGCCGAGCCGGAACGGGCGCTGGTCATTGGGTCCCAGGGCCGGTCGGGCACCGGCGCGATGGCGGCGTTGGCGGTGGCCGGCTGCGCCCTCACCCGCTGGGACCGGGCCGACACCGAGGTCATCGACAAGAACGCGCTGCTGGCGCACGACATCATGGTCAACTGCGTCGCCAGCGACCGGCCGCGGGAGCCCTTCCTCGCGACGGCCGATGTCGACGTCCCGCGCCGGCTGCGGACGGTCGCCGACGTGACCTGTGACGTCACCTCCGAGGCCAACCTGCTGCCGTTCAACACCGCGATCACCACCTGGGAGGAGCCGGTCCGGGCCTTCGGGTCGGTCGGCAACCCGCTGGAGGTCATCGCCATCGACAACCTGCCCTCGCTGCTGCCGCGCGAGTCCTCGGAGTCGTTCTCGGCCGAGCTCACCCCGCTGCTGCCCGACCTGGCCGACCGGCAGGGCCCGTGGGCGGCCAGCCTGGAGTGGTTCCGACGGCACCTGCGCTGAGCCGCGGCCGGGTGTCGACCTGGCCGGGATGGGGCTCTAGGTCTCCAGGTCGGCCCAGGCCCGGCGGATCGCCCGCACAGCGGCCTCCACCGCGGGGCGGCGCTCGGCGGCCTGCCGGTGGGCCAGGAAGACCCGCCGGGTGGGGGGATCGTGCAGGGGGAGCACCACCACCGAGTCCGGGACGAGATCTCGACCCAGCCGGGGGACGAGGGTGACACCAAACCCGGCTCCTGCCAACGCCAGCTTGCCGGGGTAGGTGTCCACGGTGGCCCCGATCCGATAGCTCAGCCCCGCCTCGCGCAGGGTGCCCAGCAACCAGTCGCTGTAGACGCCTGGCGTGTCGTCGATCCAGGTCTGGCCGTCCAGCTCGTGCAGGTCCACCCGCCCGTCCCGGCGTCGGGGCAGGCTCATCCCGACCGGGGCCACGAGGTCCACGACGTCCTGGCCGATGTCGTGGGTGCTCAGTCCGGCCGGGAGGGTCAGCCGGTAGTCGGTCCAGTCGTGGACGACGGCGAGGTCCAGCTGCCCCCCGCGGACCAGGTCCAGGCTCAGCTCGGGCTCTGCCTCCCGGATCGTCGGCGCGAGGTGCGGATGCGCCCGCCTCAGGTCGGTCAGCGCGGCGGGGAGCAGCGCCCGCACCGCCGTCGCGAAGGCCCCCACCACCAGGGGGCCGGAGACGTCCTTCGTCAGGCGTTCCAGCTCAGCCCGGGCTGACTCATCGAGCCGCTGGACCTCCTCGGCCATCCGCACCAGCACGGCGGCCGCGTCGGTGGGCGCCAGGTTGCGCCCACGCCGCACCAGGACCGCCTGCCCGGCCTCCTGCTGGAGCCGGGCCAGCTGCTGGCTGACGGCTGAGGGCGTCAGCCCCATGAGGTCCGCCGCTGCCACCAGCGTCCCCTCCTCGACGACCGTCCGCAGGGTGCGCAGGTGCTCAGGGTTAAACATGTAGCAATCCTTACACATATACCCTAAACATATTCACTTGTGCTGCACGGTTTTTTCGCAGATGCTGGGGTTCTCGGGCCCGGTGACACTGTGGCTGGGCCGATCCACGATCTGAAGGGATTTCTCATGTTCTTCGCGATGGCCGTCACCGCCGTCCTGGGTCTATCCGTCCTCGGCCAGCACGCCTCGGGCTACACCTGCGAGCAGGGGACCGTGCTGCGCGGGCTCAAGGTGCTCACCGACTTCGGTGCCAACAACCTGCGGCCGGTGGACCACCTGCGCTGAGGCGGGCAGAGCGACACCGTCCACGTCTGTGGGCGGCACCCGGCATGATGGACTCATGCTCGGTGAAGAGGTCTTCCTGCTCGACGCTGTCCGCACCCCGTTCGGCAAGCTGCGCGGCGGCCTGTCGCACGTGCGCACCGACGACCTGGCCGCAGTGCCCCTGCGCTCGTTGCTGGAGCGTCACCCGGGGCTGGACCCGGCGCGGGTCGAAGACGTCTACTACGGCAACACCAACGGCGCAGGCGAGGAGAACCGCAACGTGGCCCGGATGGCGGCCCTGCTGGCCGGCCTGCCGGTGACCGTGCCGGGAGCGACGACCAACCGGCTGTGCGCCTCGGGCTCGGAGGCCCTGGTCCAGGCCGCCCGCTCGATCGCCGTGGGGGACGCGGACCTGGTGGTGGCCGGCGGGGTCGAGGGGATGAGCCGCGCTCCCTATGTGCTGCCCAAGCCCGACGAGGCGCTGCCCCGTGCCGTGGAGCTGCACCAGACGACGGTCGGCTGGCGGATGGTCAACCCCGCTTTCCCGGCGGAGTGGACCACCTCGCTGGGGGCCAGCGCGCAGGCCGTCGCCACCGAGCGGGGCATCGGACGCGAGGAGATGGATGAGTATGCCGTCCGCTCCCACCAGCGGGTGCACGCCGCCTACGAGGCCGCTGCGCACAAGGGCTTCGTGGAGCCGCTGGAGGGGGTGGAGCGCGACGAGTCGCTGCGGCCGGCGGCCTCCATGGAGACCTTGGGCGCGCTGCGGCCGGCCTTCACCCGGGACGGCACGGTGACCGCCGGCAACTCCTCCCCGGTCAACGACGGCGCGATGGCGGCCCTGGTCGGCACGGCGGCGATGGCGCAGGAGCTGGGGCTGGAGCCGATCGCCCGGATCGTGGCCTCCCGCACGGTTGCGGTGTCCCCGGAGCAGTTCGCGGTCGCCCCGGTGCCGGCCATCCGGCAGCTGCTGGAGCGGACCGGCAAGGGCTTCGGCGACGTCGACCTGTGGGAGATCAACGAGGCTTTCGCCGCGATGGTGCTCTCCACGCTGCACGACCTGCCCGAGCTGGGCCGTGACGCCCTCGAGTCCCACGTCAACGTCAACGGCGGCGCGATCGCGATCGGTCACCCGCTGGGGGCGAGCGCCCCCCGCGTGGTCGTCGACCTGGCTAGAGAGCTGCGCCGGCGCGGTGGCGGCATCGGCGTCGCAGCAGCCTGCATCGGCGTCGGCCAGGGCACGGCGCTGATGATCGAGGTCCCCCGCCCCTGACCCTGCCCCCTCCCCGACAGAACACGGGAAAAGTCCCCAAAGAACGCGCGAAGTCCACCGATCACGGTTGGCTACGCGCCAGGGTCGAGCACGAAGATCGTGGTCGCGACCCGGGTCGGTCCACGCGCGCCCGACCAGCTGCCCTGATGGGCCCTTTCGCGTGCTCTGTGAGGCCTTGTGGCGTGTTCGGTCAGAACTCGGCGGAGGGGCGCCAGGTACCCAGCTCGTCGCGGAGGACCTCGACGACCTCGCCGAGGGTGGCGTAGGCCTTGACCGCCTCGATCGTGGCCGGCATCACCGAGCGACCCTCGCGGACGTCCTGCGCCAGCTGGGCCAGCGCCGAGTCCACGGCCGTCTGGTCGCGGGTGTGCCGCAGGCGTCGCACCGACTCGGCCTGGGCCTGCTCGGTGCCGGGGTCGATGGTGAAGACCTCCAGCGGCTCGGTCGGCGCGGGGAACTTGTTCACCCCGACCACGGTCCGCTCCCCCGTCTCCACCTGCTGGGAGTGCCGGTAGGCCGCCTCCGCCAGGTCTCGCGCGAACCGGCCCGAGCCGATCGCCTCCAGCGCCCCGCCGCGCTCCTCGATGTCCTCCATCAGCGACCAGATCGAGGCCTCGAGCTCGTCGGTGAGCGTCTCCACGGCATACGCGCCGGCGAGCGGATCGAGGGTGGTGGTGAGCCCGGTCTCGAAGGCGACCACCTGCTGGGTGCGCAGCGCGAGCGTCGCGGCGTGCTCGGTCGGCACCCCGAGCGCCTCGTCGTAGGCCGAGACGTGCAGGGTCTGCACGCCGGCCAGCGCCGCGACGGTGGCCTCCACGGAGGTACGGACGACGTTGTTGAGCGGCTGCTGCGCGGTGAGCGTCGAGCCCGCGGTGAAGGCGAAGATCCGCAGCTGCTCCGAGCGCGGGTCCCGCGCGCCATACCTCTCCCGCATCAGCCGAGCCCACACCCGGCGGGCGGCACGGAACTTGGCGACCTCGGGCAGCACATCGGTGGTGATCGCCAGGAAGGTGAACAGCGTCGGGGCCACCTGGTCGACGTCGACCCCGCGCCGCACGCACTCATCGAGGTAGGCGCGCGCATTGGCGAAGGTGAAGGCGATCTCCTGCGTGGCCGAGGCCCCGGACTCGCGGATGTGGTAGCCGCTCATCGCCAGCGGGACCCAGCTCGGCGCCTCCCGGCTGACGTACTCGATGGTGTCGACGGACAACCGCAGCGAGGCCTCCGGCGGGAAGATCTGGGTGCCGCGGGCGATGAACTCCTTGAGCACGTCGTTCTGGATGAACATCCCGAACTGGTCCGGGTGCACGCCCCGCTTCTCGGCCAGCGCGACGAAGAGCGCGGCCCACAGGTAGCCGATCGAGTTCGCGGTGGTGCGGACCTGGGACAGCTCCTCCAGGGGTATGCCGTCCATCAGCACCTCGATGTCGGCCAGTGAGTCGATCGCCACCCCGACCCGGCCGACCTCGCCCGCGGCGCGCGGGTCATCGGAGTCGATGCCCATCTGGCTGGGCAGGTCCATCGCCACCGAGAAACCGGTGACCCCCGCCTCGAGCAGGGCGCGGAAGCGGACGTTGGACTCCTTGGCGGTCCCGAAGCCGGCGTACTGGCCCATGATCCAGACCTTGGGCTCAGCGCTGACCCCGCGGGAGTAGGGGTACTGGCCCGGGCGCTCGGCACCCTCCGGCGCGTAGTCGACCCGCAGCTGCGGGTCCTCCCAGCTCACGGCATACCCTCCTGCTCCTGCTCTTGTTCCAGGTCGGCGCGCAGCACCTTCTTGGCGATCTTGCCGGTGGAGTTGAGGGGGAACTCGCTCACCACCCGCACCTCCTTGGGCTTCTTGTAGGACGCCATCCGCGTGGCGCAGTGCTCGCGCACCCGCTCAGGATCGACTTCCGCGCCGGCCCGCGCGGTAACGAGCGCGACGACTCGCTGCCCCCAGTCGGCGTCGGCGACCCCCACCACCGCGACCTCGCCGACCTCGGGCACCTCGGCGATGACCTCCTCGACCTCGCGCGGGTAGATGTTGTAGCCGCCGGAGATGATCATGTCGCCCTTACGGTCGATGAGCCACAGATGACCGTCCCCGGAGAGGCGGCCGAGGTCACCGGTGTGCAGCCACCCGTCGACGACCGCCTTGGACAGGTCGGTCCGCTGCTCGGCGTTGTAGTAGCCGGCCATGACGTGGTCGCCGCGGGTGATCACCTCACCGACCTCCCCGTCGGGGACGGGCCGGCCGTCCTCGTCCACGACCGCGAGCTCGACCCCGAGGGCCGGGCGCCCGGCGCTGGTGAGCAGCTCGGGCTGGTCGGCCAGGCCGCGGGCGTGGTCGGTGGCGTCGAGCACAGTCACCGGGGGGATCGCCTCGACGAGCCCGTAGTACTGCACCAGGTGCGGCGTGAGCCGCTCGTGCGCGCGGCGCATCTGCTCCGGCGGCATCGGGGCACCCGCGTAACCGAGCATCTTCAGCCCGGCCAGGTCCTCGCGGGTCGTGCCGTGGGAGAGCAGCCGCGCGACCATGGTGGGCACGAGCGCGGTGTGGGTCGCGCCCCGCTCCCCGACCGCCTCCAGGAAGGTCTGCGGGTCCCAGGTCGGCAGCACGATCTGCCGGGCACCGGCGACGAAGAAGGGCAGCACGAACAGGCCGGAGGTATGGGTGACCGGCCCGGCGTGCACGTAGCAGTCGTCCGGACCGGGCGGGCCGTCGAGCACGTCGTGGGTCATGTTCACCACGGACGCGAACCAGTTGCGGTGCGTGCGCTGGGCGCCCTTGGGATGGCCGGTCGTGCCGGAGGAGTAGTGCAGGCCGCACAGGTCCCCCGGGTCGCGCACCGACAGCGGACCGGCGGTGGCCCCCGTCGCTAAGGCCTCCAGGTCGGTCTCGGGTCCCTCGCCGACGACCACGACGTGCGGCACCTGCTCACGGACCGGGGCGATGTCGTCGGCGAACCGCTCGTGGTAGATCAGGCCGCGGGCGGTGCAGTCGGTCGCGATCCGCTGCCAGTCCGAGGGGTGCAGGCGGTAGTTGAGCGCCACCCGGACCAGCCCGGCCGCGCGGATCGCCAGGTCCGTCTCCAGGTATGCCGTGCTGTTGCTCTGCAGGTCCAGCACCCGATCACCAGGCTCCAGGCCGAGCGCCCTCAGGCCGCTCGCGATGCGGGTGACCCGGTCGGCCAGCTCGGCAAAGCTGCGGCGGTCGGCAGCGGTCGACCCCTCGACCGCCACGCGGTCGCCGAACCGGCGACCGGCGCGGGTGAGCATCGTGCCGACGTCCATGTCTTCAGTCCTCCTCGTCGGCCAGGGCCAGGGCGGCGTCGAGGATGCGCACCCCGTCGCCCTCGGCGAGCACGGTGATGGGGTTGAGATCCAGCTCGGCGCCCGCCGGGAGCGTCGCGGCCAGGTCGGCGAGCGCGGCGATGGTGTCCACCAGGGCCGCGCGGTCGGCCGGCGGTCGACCCCGGGCGCCAGCCAAGAGCAGGCGCAGGCGGGTCTCATCCACCATCTCCTCGACATCCTGCCGGTCGATGGGCAGCAGCCGCAACGCGACGTCGGCGACGACCTCGGTGAGCACCCCGCCGACACCCACGGTGAGGATCCGGCCGAGCGGGGTGTCGGCGCTGCCGACCAGGACCTCGACACCGGGTGGCACCATCTCCTCCACGAGCACCTGCCCGGCGCTCCCGTCCGGCCCCCGCAGGGCCCCGAGCCGGTCATAGACCTCGGCCGCGCGCTCCGACGTGACGTCGAGCACGACGCCGCCGGCCTCCGACTTGTGCAGCAGGCCGGGGACGACGGCCTTGAAGACCGCCTGGCCACCAGCCTGCTCGACGGCCGCCAGGGCGTCGTCGCGGTCGCTGACGAGGCGGCCGACGGGTACCGGCAGTCCCGCGCCAGCCAGCGCCTGCTTGAGCGAGCTCTCGTCGGTGTGCGCCCAGAGGTCGGGTGGGGCGTGCCCGGCGGGCTGGTCCCGGTCGTTGCCCCCCGCGCGGGACCCTGCCTGCACGAACTGCGCCAGGGCCGCCACCGCCCGCACGGCGCGGGCCGGTGTGGGGTAGACCGGCAGACCGGCCGCACGCATCGTGGCCGCGGCGTCGGGGGCGAGGTGGTCGGCACCGGTGCGGGTCACCACGACGGGCACGCCGGTGCGCTCCCGGACCCGGGCCAGGGCTTGGACGACGGCGTCGACGTCGGAGCCGGTGAGCACGCAGAAGCAGGCCACGATCGCGTCCACGCCTGGGTCCTGGGCGATCGTGGTCAACGCCTGGTCGAACAGGTCCGGGTTGCTCATCACCGAGGCGGTGACGTCGACCGGGTTGGCCGTGGAGCCGTACGCCGGCACGATCTGGTCCAGGTCGGCGAGCGTGTCGTCGGCGAGCGCGGCCAGCTCCAGCCCTCGGGCCTCGATCGCGTCGGCCGCCAGGATCCCCGAGCCCCCCGAGGTGGTGACCACCGCGATCCGGCGCAGGCGGGCCCCACCGGGCTGCCGCAGCGGCGCACCCGGCGCACGCCCCGGCACACCGTCGGAACCCACCTGTCGGTCCTGCACCAGCGGCACCAGCACCATCACGTCCCCGACGTCGAGCAGCTCCTCGACATCGTCCACGCGCACCACCCCGGCCCGGCGCAGCGCCGCGTCCACGACCTTGTCACCGGTCGCCAGCGCCCCGGTGTGCGACGCCGCGGCGCGCGCCCCGGCGTCGGAGCGGCCGGCCTTGAGCATCGCCACCGGCACCCCGGAGGCCGTCACCCGGGCGAGCGAGCTGAGGTCGCCCAGCGACTCGGCATACCCGAGCAGGCCGGTGCAGCGAGGTTGCTGCTCCTCGGCGAGCGCGGCCATCACCTCCGTGGCGCCGATGTCGGCCTCGTTGCCGGTGTTGACGACCCACCCCAGCCCCAACCCACGCTCGAAGGCGAGCGAGACCGCGCCATAGCCCAGAGCCCCGCTCTGGCTGACGAAGCCGATCCCGCCTGGGACCAACTGGGTCGAGGCACCGGAGAAGAGCGGGGAGAAGGAGCTCACCTGCCCGGTCGCGGTGCCGACGGTCCCGATGCAGTTGGGGCCCAATACCCGCACGCCGAGCTCGCCGGCGACCCGGACCAGCTCGTCCTGCAGGGCCGCGCCGGCCGGACCGGTCTCGGCGAAGCCGCTGGAGCAGACGATGACCACGCCGACGCCCGCGGCCGCACAGTCCTGCACCGCCGCGACCACCTTGTCGGCGGCCACCATTACCATCGCCACGTCCACCTCGCCTGCCCGGGCCGCCTCCTCGACCGAGGGATATGAGGTGAGCCCGGCAACCGGTGCCCCGTCCGGACGGACCGGGTAGATGCCGCCGGTGTAGCCGTAGCGCTGCAGGAACTGGACTGGCAGCCGACCGACGGCCCCGGCCCGGTCGCTGGCACCGACCACAGCGATGCCGCGGGCGACCCAGAGGGGGCGCAGGGCTGCAGGGCGCGCGTCCGGTCGGGCGGGAAGGGGGGAGGCGGACGCCTGCTCGGACGTCATACCCCGGGCCTCCACCGAGCGTGTCGGCTCCCGGTCTCGCCCTCACGGACCAGCTGCAGGCGCGGCTTGGGACCATCGGAGCGCCCGGTCTGCGGCTTGCGGCGACCCGCGCGCCACGGCAGCGGCCACACCGCGCCCGGACCGTCATAGTCCTGCTCGACCGCGGCGTGCAGGGTCCAGTTCGGGTTGTAGAGGTGGGCGCGGCCGACCGCGCACAGGTCGGCGCGGCCGGCGAGGACGATCGAGTTCACATCGTCCCAGGAGGAGATGATCCCCACGGCGATCGTCGGGATCCCGACCCGGTTGCGGATCGCGTCGGCGAACGGGGTCTGGTAGGAGCGGCCGAATGCGGGCTGCTCGTCGGGGGTGACCTGGCCGGAGGAGACGTCGATGGCGTCCGCGCCGGCGTCCTTGAACGCCTGGGCGATCTGCACCGCGTCCTCGACGCCGATGCCGCCCTCGACCCAGTCGGTCGCCGAGATCCGCACGGTCATCGGCCGCTCCGCGGGCCAGACCTCGCGCATCGCGGTGAAGACCTCCAGCGGGTAGCGCAGCCGCCCGGCCAGCCCAGCACCACCGCCGCCTCCGTACTCATCCGTGCGCTGGTTGGTCACCGGGGAGATGAAGGAGGAGAGGAGGTAGCCGTGGGCGCAGTGCAGCTCTAGCAGGTCGAAACCGGCTTCCGCGCCGCGTCGGGCAGCATCGACGTGCTCCTCTTTGATCGCCTCCAGGTCCTCACTGGTCAGCTCGCGCGGCACCTGGCTGCCGCCAGGGCGGTAGGGCAGCGGCGAGGGCGCGACCACCTCCCAGTTGCCCTCCTCCAGCGGCTGGTCCATGCCCTCCCACATGAGCTTGGTCGAGCCCTTGCGACCGGAGTGCCCGACCTGCAGACCGATCTTGGCGCTGCTCAGCCGGTGCACCTCGTCCACGATGCGCCGCCATGCGGCGGCCTGCTCGTCGGTCCAGATGCCGGTGCAGCCTGGGGTGATCCGCCCTTCCGGGGAGGTGCACACCATCTCGGTCATCACCAGCCCGGCGCCGCCCATCGCCTTGCCGCCCAGGTGGACCAGGTGGAAGTCGGTCGGCATCCCGTCGCCGGGTGAGACGTACATGTCCATCGGGGAGACCACGATCCGGTTGGTCAGCTCCAGCCCGCCCAGCCGGAAGGGCTGGAACATCGGCGGGGTGTCCGGCCGTCCGCCCGGGGTGGTGCGGGCGAACCAGTCGTCGATCTGCCGCACGAACTCCGGGTCGCGGACCTTGAGGTTGTCGTGGGTGACCCGCCGGCTGCGGGTCATGATGTTGAAGGCGAACTGCTCGGGCTCCTGGTCCATGTACTGGTCCAGGTTCTCGAACCACTCCAGGGAGGCCTGGGCGGCGCGCTGGGTCGACTCCACGACCGGCTTGCGCTCCTCCTCGTAGGCACTGAGTGCCGCGTCGAGGTCGTCGTGCTCGTGCAGGCAGGCGGCCAGGGCCAGGGCGTCCTCCATCGCCAGCTTGGTGCCCGAGCCGATCGAGAAGTGGGCGGTATGCGCCGCGTCGCCGAGGATGACGATGTTGCCGCGCTCCCCGGCCCGCCAGGTCTCGTTGCGGATCGTGGTGAAGGTGATCCAGCGGGAGTTGTTGGCCATCACCTCGTGGCCCTCGAAGATGTCGGCGCACAGCTCCTGGACCCGGGCGATCGACTCCTCGTCGCTCTCCCCCGGCACCCAGGCCCGGTCTTCGGCGTGGTCGAACCCGGCCGCGCGCCATACGTCCTCGCGCATCTCCAGGATGAAGGTGGAGCCGGTCGCGTCGTAGGGGTAGCCGTGGACCTGCATCACCCCCCACTGGGTGCGCAAGACGTAGAACTTGAAGGCGTCGAAGACCTTGGTGGTCCCGAGCCACATGTACTTGCAGGTGCGGGCGTCCAGGGTGGGCCGGAAGGTGTCCTGGTAGCGGTGCCGGACGCCGGAGTTGAGCCCGTCGGCGGCCAGCACCAGGTCGTAGTCGGCAGCCAGCTCGTCCACGTCGGGGGCCTGGGAGCGGAAGTGCAGGGTGATGCCCAGCTCCCGGCAGCGGGCCTGCAGGATCTCCAGCAGCCGCTTGCGGGTCATCGCCGCGAAGCCGTGACCGCCGGAGGTCCAGACCTGCCCGTCCAGGTGGACGTCGATGTCGTCCCAGCGCGCGAACTCCGCTTCCATCGCCTCGTAGACCGCGCGGTCGGCGTGCTCGATGCCGCCGAGGGTCTCGTCGGAAAAGACGACGCCGAAGCCGAAGGTGTCGTCGGGAGCGTTCCGCTCCCACACCGTGATCTCGTGGGACGGGTCCAGCGCCTTGGTCAGCGCGGCGAAGTACAGCCCGCCCGGACCCCCACCGATGATCGCGATGCGCATCCGGGACTCCTTCGTCGTTGTCGGTACCAGCCTGGCCAGACTATGTTGGATTCGAAACGGTCGTCAACAAGACAGGATAATTGCCATGGAGGTCGGGTCGTTCGCCGGCAAGGTCGTGGTCGTCACCGGCGGTACGGGGGGCATCGGGCGCGCCGTGTGCGAGGGCTTTGCCGAGCAGGGCGCCTCGGTCGCCGTCCTGGACGTGCGCGGCACCGAGCAGGTGGCGAGCGAGGTCTCAAAGCGGTATGGCGTGCCCGCAGAGGGGTACGAGCTCGACGTCAGCGACCGCTCGGCGGTGGTGCGGGTGATGGACGCCGTCGTCGCCGACCTGGGCGGGCTGGACGTGCTGGTCACCCTGGCCGGCGGGTCGCTGGGCACCCCCAAGGGACTGGATGAGATCGAGGAGGAGCACGTCGACCTGGTGGTGGACGTCAACGTCAAGGGCACCTTCTACTGCGCGCAGGCGGCGCTGGCCCGGATGCCCGACGACGGCGCCGTCGTCACCGTCTCCTCGATCGGCGGCCGCCAGCCGTCTCCGGTGACCGGCGTCCCGTATGCCGCGTCCAAGGCCGCCGTGCTGGGCCTGACCCGTCGGCTGGCCAGGGAGGTGGGCGGCCGGGGGCAACGGGTCAACGCCGTTGCACCAGGGCTCTTCCTCACCGGCCGGCTGCAGCAGATGTATGACGAGATGCCCGCCGCCGAGCGCGACGAGGTGCTCGGCGCCATTCCGCTGGGTCGTTTCCCCGAGCTGCGCGAGATCGTCGACCCGGTGCTCTTCCTGGCCGGACCGGGGGCGTCATACATCACCGGGGTCGTGCTCGACGTCAACGGCGGGCGGTTCATGCCGCTCTGACCGCCACGTACGCTGGTGGGGTGCGTATCGATGTGTGGTCCGACCTGCTCTGCCCGTTCTGCCACCTGGGGCGGCGCCATCTCGCGCTTGCCCTGACGGAGTTCGAGCACGCCGACCAGGTCTCGGTGATCTGGCACAGCTACCAGTTGGACCCGGACGCCCCGGCCACGCTCGAGGGCAGCAATGTCCAGCGCCTCGCGGAGAAGTACGGCGTCGACCGCGACCAGATGGTCGCCACCCAGGAGCAGCTGGCCGCGGACGCTGCGGAGGTGGGGCTGGACTACCGGTGGGAGCAGACGGTCGGCGGCAACTCCTACGACGCCCACCGGGTCATCCACCTCGCCCGCTTCCAGGGCCTAGAGGAGGCCGTGACCAGCCGCATCATGCAGGCCTGGTTCACCGAGGGCCGCTCGATCGGCGACCAGGACGTCCTCGTCGAGCTGGCCGCGGACGCCGGGCTGGACCCCGAGGATGTCCGCGGCGTGCTGGCGCAGGACTCCTTCGGCGCTGAGGTCCGCGCAGACATCGACCTGGCGACCCGGATCGGGATCTCCGCCGTGCCAACGTTCGTGCTCGACCAGAAGTTCGGCGTCACTGGCGTCCAGCCGGTCGAGACGATGGTCGGCGCGCTGCGCTACGCCTGGGCGGACCAGGGCAACACCGCCGGCGGCGGCTGCGGCGGCAACTGCGGCTGCGGCGGTGGCGCACCCGCCGAGCAGGTGGCGCCGGAGCCGGCCGCGCAGGGCGGCTGCGGCTCAGGGGCCTGCGGCTGCGGCGGCGGCGCACCCGCCGAGTCCGCGCGCGAGCCGGAACCGGCCGCGGTGGGCGGCTGCGGCTCAGGGACCTGCGGCTGCCGCTGACGGCGGGGCCCTGATGGGCGCCCGCGGCTACCCGTCCGCGTGGCTCTCCAGCCGTTCGCGGACCTCGGGCGGCCAGGGGCATGCGCCGCCTGCGGACCCCGCCGAGTCCACGGCACCGACGTTGACGCAGATCATCCGGCCCCGGGCCGCCGCGCCGCGCGGGCCCACGACCTCGAAGGCGTAGGCCAGCGAGGAGGTCCCGACCTTCTCGACCCACAGCGTCGTGCCCACCTGCTCCCGGAACCACAGCCGGTCCAGGTAGTCCACCTCGTACCGGACCCGGGGTGCGGTGCCGAAGAGGTCCAGCAGACCCAGCTCCTCGTGCAGGGCGTTCTCGGCGGCCTCCACCCACCGGATGACCGCCGAGTGGTGGTAGTGGCCGGCCGCGTCGGTGTCGACCCAGTCGACGGTGCGGGTGACGACGACCTGGGTCACGAGGGGACCGCCCCCGGCGACGGCGAGCCCGTGGCTGCCGCCGCCTCCGTGCGCAGCACGAACCGCTGCACCTTCCCGGTCGAGGTCCGCGGCAGCGCATCGAGGAACTCAATCTTGCGCGGGTACTTGTACGGCGCGATGATGCCCTTCACGTGGTCCTGCAGGGCCTTACGCAGCGTCGCCTCGCCGTCCTCCCCACCCAGCTGCCCAAGGCCGCCGCGCGGCACGACGTAGGCCTTGACGACATACCCCCGCTCCTCGTCGGGGGCGGCGACCACGGCGCACTCCATCACCTCCGGGTGGGAGATCAGCGCCTCCTCCACCTCGGTGCCGGAGATGTTGTAGCCCGAGCTGATGATCATGTCGTCCGAGCGGGCCTGATACCAGAAATAGCCGTCCTCGTCCCGGATGAAGGTGTCGCCGGTGATGTTCCAGCCGTCCTGGACGTAGACGCTCTGCCGCTCGTCGGCGAGGTAGCGGCACCCGGTCGGGCCCTTGACCGCGAGCCGTCCAGCCACGCCGTCGGGGGCATCCCGCCCGGCCTTGTCGACGATCTTGGCCTGGTAACCGGGCACCGGCCGCCCGGTCGAGCCGGGCCGGATCTCGTCGTCGGAGGAGCCGATGAAGATGTGCAGCATCTCGGTCGAGCCGATGCCGTCGATGAGCTTGAGCCCCGTGGCCTCGTGGAACTCCTCCCACGTCGCGCGCGGCAGGTGCTCCCCCGCCGAGACCGCGCGGCGCAGGCCGGTCAGCGCCGGCGCCCTGCCCTTGGCCAACATCGCCTTGTATGCCGTGGGCGCGGTGAAGCAGACGGTGGCCCCCAGCTCCTGGATCAGGTCGACCAGCTGCTCCGGGGTCGCCTTCTCGACCATGATCGTGCTGGCCCCGACCCGCAGCGGGAAGATGACCAGCCCGCCCAGACCGAAGGTGAAGGCGATGGGCGGTGTGCCGATGAAGACGTCGGCCGGCTGCGGTTTGAGCACGTAGCGGGAGAAGGTGTCGGCGTTGGCCAGGATGTCGCGGTGAAAGTGCATCGTGGCCTTGGGGCGGCCGGTCGTGCCGGAGGTGAAGGCCAACATCGAGACGTCGTCGGCGGCGGTCGCAACATCCTCGAAGGTGGCCGGCTTGTCCTGCGCCATGGCCAGGATGTCCTCCAGGCCCTCGCTCGTATCCTCGCGCTCTCCTCGCCGCTCCGTGTCCTCGGTCGCGCTCCTCGGCGCTGCGGGCCTCGCTCGTCCCTCGCTCGTATCCTCGCGCTCTCCTCGCCGCTCCGACCCGCCGTAGGTCAGCGTCCGCAACCCGGGGATCTGCGAGTTGAGCAGGTCCTTGGTGAACCGGTGGTCGCACACGGCCAGGTTGAAGTTGCCGATCTCGCAGATCGTCCGCAGCTCCTTGGAGCGCAGCATCGGCATCGTCGGGACGATCACCGCGCCGGCCTTGAGTGCGGCAATCCAGATCGCCACCAGCCACGGGTTGTTCGGCCCGCGCAGCAGCACCCGGTTGCCGGGCACGAGGCCCAGGTCGTCGACGAAGACGTGCGCGATCCGGTTGGCATGTTCGCGCAGCTCGCCGTAGGTCCAGCGGGTGCCGTCGGGCGCGAGGATGCACGGACGGTCGGCCCCGCCCCGGTCGATCACGTCGTCCAGCAGCACCGTGCCGACGTTGAGCTGCGCCGGGTACTGCACCTCGGGCACGTCGAAGATGAACTCCGGCCATAGCTCGCGGGGGGCAGGTTGTCCCGGCAGAAGGTGTCGACGTGCGCGCTCGGCGAGAGCGACAGGGGACCGTCCGGCATCAGGAGACCTCTCTTCTCGGCACCTTCGGCGACGGTGCCCGGTGCCTCCCAGTATGTTAGCTGTGTGACGACAGTCAAGGGCACGACATCACAAGCGGGTGACACCGGTCGCCCCGGGACCGCGGTCGACGCGGGCCTGCGCGCGCTCATCGTGACCATCTACGGCCTCTACGCCCGCGAGGTCGGGGGCTGGCTGAGCGTCAGTACCCTCATCCGGCTGATGACCCGCCTGGACGTGGACGAGCCGGCGGTACGCTCCTCGATCTCCCGGCTCAAGCGCCGCGGCATCCTGGAGCCGGAGCGGATCGACGGCCGGGCGGGCTACGCCCTGTCCGCCCAGGCCCGCGAGATCCTTGACGCCGGTGACCGGCGCATCTTCCGCCGCCGCAGGGGGACCGTCGACGAGGGCTGGGTGCTGGCCGTCTTCAGCGTTCCGGAGTCCGAGCGCCGCCGGCGGCATACCCTGCGCTCGCGGCTGTCCTGGCTGGGCTTCGGCTCGGTCGGCCCCGGCGTCTGGGTGGCGCCGGCCCACCTCTACGACGAGGCGCGCGAGATGTTGCTGCGCGAGGACCTGGCTGAGTATGTCGACCTGTTCCAGGCCACCTACCTCGGCTTCTCCGCCGCGGCCGAGGAGGTGGCCCGCTGGTGGGACCTGGAGGGCCTGGGCGAGCTCTACGAGCAGTTCTACGCCGAGCACGCCCCGGTGCTGGCGAGCTGGCGGGCCCGGCGAGGCAAGGACGACGCGGGTATGGCGTTCGCCGACTACGTGCGCGTGCTCACCGCCTGGCGGCGCCTGCCCTACCTCGACCCGGGCCTGGCCCCCGAGCTGCTCCCTCGGGACTGGGCCGGGACGCGGTCGGCCGACCTGTTCTTCGCGCTGCAGCGCCGGCTCGAGGGCCCCTCGCACCGGTTCGTGGACGAGGTCAGCTGAGGCGTCCCACCTCGACCGGCGACACGGCCCGCGCGCAACCGGCGACACGGCCCGCGCGCAACCGGCGACACACCCCGCAGACCGTGTCGCCGGTGAGGAACAGACCGTGTCGCCGGTGGTCAGATGCCGAGCAGCTCCTCGGCGCGGGTGCGGTTGCGGCGGAACTCGTCGACGGACACGTCCCAGTGCACCGCGCCCTTCTGCATGACGACCACGTGGTCGGCGACGGACAGGGCCAAGCGCAGGTTCTGCTCCACGACGAGCACGGTCATCCCGGCGGCGCAGACCTCGCGGACGACCTCACCGACCTGCTGGACGATCGCCGGCGCCAGCCCGTCGGAGGGTTCGTCGAGCAGCAGGATCGTGGGGTTGGTCAGCAGCGCCCTGGCGATCGCCAGCATCTGCTGCTCGCCGCCGGAGAGCTGGTCGCCGCGGTTGCGCATCCGCTCGCCCAGCCGGGGCAGCAGGTCGATCACGCGCTCCCGGGTCCAGGCGCCCTGCCGACCGGACCGGTCGGAGATGTCGAGGTGCTCGGCGACGGTCAGCGGCCCGTAGACGCGTCGTCCCTGCGGCACCAGACCGACGCCCAGCTTGGCGATCCGGTCCGGCCGCGCGCCGGCCACCTCCTGCCCGGCGACGGTCACCGAGCCGGCCATCGGGCGGACCAGCCCCATGATCGTGTTGATCAGGGTCGACTTACCCACGCCGTTGCGGCCCAGCAGGGCCAGCACCCCACCCTCGGGGATGGCGATGTCGACCCCGTGCAGGACCCGGGACCCGTCGTAGCCGGAGACCAGCCCGCGGGTGGCGAGGATGGGCGTGCTGGGTGGGGCGGGCGGCATACCGGTCCCTTCTGCGGGGTCTGGCGTGGACGCGGCGGAGCTCATCCCGGCCCGTCCTCGAGGAACAGCTCCGAGGTGTCCTCGGCGCCCAGGTAGGCGTGCTGCACGGCGTCGCTGGCCCGCACCTCGTCCGGGTCCCCCGTGAGCAGGTGCTCGCCGAGGTGCAGGACGGTGACGCGGTCGGCCACCCCGAAGACGAGGTCGAGATCGTGCTCGACGAGCAGGACCGTGACCTCGGCCGGCAGCCCCAGCACCAGCTCCTGGAAGGCCATCGTGTCGGCCGGGGACATCCCGGCAGCCGGCTCGTCCAGCAGGAGCACCGAGGGCCGGGTCGCCAGCGCGACGGCGACCTCCAGCTGGCGTCGCTCACCGTGGGACAGCGAGCCCGCGGTCGCGCCGGAACGGTCCTGGAGCATGAGCTGTTCCAGGACCTCGTCCGCCTCGGCAAGCAGGGCCCGGCGCCGGGTCACCGCCCGCCAGGGCTGCCCCTGCACGCCGTGGCGGCGCTGCACGGCGATGAGGATGTTCTCCCGGGCGGTGGCGGAGAGGAAGAGGGAGGAGTGCTGGAAGGTACGGACCAGCCCGCGGCGGGCCCGGGCGTGCTCGGACAGTTTCGTCACGTCGTCGCCGTGCAGCATCACCGTCCCCGCCGTCGCCGGGAGTGCCCCGGCGACCAGCGCGAAGAGGGTGGACTTGCCCGCCCCGTTGGGCCCGATGACGGCGTGCCGGGCGCCGGGGGCGACGTCGAAGCTGACGTCCTTGACCGCCGACAGGCTGCCGAAGTCCTTGCCCAGGCCGTGCAGGCGCAGCGCGGGTGCGCCCGAAGAGCCCTGGGTATGGGGCGTGTCGCGGGTGTCCGGTCGGCTCGTCATACCTCCACCTCCCCCGCGGCGCTCTTACGCAGTCGCCGCAGCAGCCCGCCCCACTGTCTCGGGCCGCCCGCCAAGCCCTTGGGCAGCAGGTAGACGGCGAGGACGAAGAGGATGCCGAGCAGCAGGGGCCCGTGCCCGGAGGCCATCTGACCCAGGTAGTCGCGGGTGAAGATGACCACCATCGCGCCCAGGCAGGCGCCCCACATCGACCCGACGCCGCCGACGATGACCGCCAGCAGGGCCAGCGCCGCGACCTGGAAGCCCATGTCGCCGGGCGCGACGAAGCGCTGGGAGGAGGTCCACAGGGAGCCGGCGAGCGCGGCGAGGCCACCGGCGATGACGTAGGCGGCGAGTGCGTAGCTGCCGGTGCGGTAACCGACGGCCCGCAGCCGCGACTCGTTGTCGCGCAGCCCGCGCAGGGTCAGGCCCAGGGGCGAGCGCAGCAGGATGGCCACCAGGACGTAGGCGAGGATCGCGACCGCGAGCACGTAGTAGTAGATGTAGCCCTGGTTGCGCAGGCCCTCCATCCCGGGCGCGACCACCACCGGCGGGATGCCGGACAGCCCGTCGGTGCCGCGGGTGATGCCGTGCAGCTGGCCGGCGGCGCTGTAGGCGATCTCGCCGATGGCCAGGGTGATCATCAGGAAGGCGACGCCGCGGGCCCGGATGGCGACCGGTCCGGTGAGCAGCGCGGCGATGACCCCGGCGCCCACCGCGACGAGGATCTGCACGATGCCCAGCTCGGAGAAGTGGATCGCGGTGAGCGCGCCGGCGTAGGCGCCAACCCCGAAGTAGGCGGCCTGGCCCAGCGTGGGCAGGCCGGTGATCCCGGTGAGCAGGTTCACGCTCATGGCCAGCACGGCGAAGATCAGGATCTTGGTGAAGGTCATCACCGCATACGTGCCCAGCACCCACGGGATGGCGAGCAGCGCGACCAGGACGGCACCGACGACGACGCTGGTCCGCAGGTCGGGGCGGAACGGGCGCCGCGGGTCGGCCTGCGGACGGGCCCCCTGTCGGGCCCCTCGGGTGGCCTGCCGGGCCTGCGGCGCTGGCTGCGTGGTGCTCATGCGGTCTTCCCCGTCGCGAACAACCCTTGCGGCCGCACGGCCAGGACGAAGAGCATCGCTCCGAAGAGCAGGAACGGAGCGTAGGTGGGCAGCAGGGCCACGCCCAGCGTCTGGACCTGGCCGATGAGCAGCGCCCCCAGCAGCGCGCCGCGCACCGAGCCCAGCCCGCCGATGACCACGACGACCAGGGACAGCACCAGCACCCGTTGGTCAACGTGCGGCCCGGGCGCCAGGATCGGGGCACCCAGGACGCCGCCGAGGGTGGCCAGCGCGGCCCCGAAGGCGAAGACGCCGAAGAGGATCTTGCGGGTGTCGACCCCCATGGCCCGCACCATGTCGCGGTCGGCGACGGTGGCCCGGACCAGGGCCCCGACCGAGGACCGCTCGAAGGCCAGGTAGACCAGCGCCGCGAGCACGCCGGCCACTCCGATGAAGACCAGCCGGTAGAGGGGGTAGGTGTAGCCCAGGACGGTGATGGAGCCGGCCAGTGCGGCGGGCGGGGCGGCGGAGAGCGTCTCGGCGGAGAAGACCATGAGGAAGATCTCCGCGACGATGAACGAGATGCCCAGCGTCAGCGCCGCCTGGTCCAGGTGCCCGCGCCCTTGCAGCGGCGCCACGGCCGCGGCGAGCAACCCACCGCCCAGGACGCCCACGAGCAGGCCCACCACGATGGCGATGAGCAGGCCCAGCCAGCTGCCGTCGGAGAGCGCGTAGGCCGTGTAGGCCCCGGCCAGGTAGAGCGTGCCGTGCGCGAGGTTCAGCACGTCCATCATCCCGAAGACCAGGGACAGACCGACCGCCAGGGTGAACAGGAGCAGCCCGAAGGCGACCCCGTCGATCATGCTGACGAGGTTCTGGTCGAGCCAGGTGATCACGGTGCGGGCGGCAGGCGGTGCGCTGTGGACCGGGCAGGAACCTTAGCCACCCAGCTCACCCAGCTCTTCGACCACGACGTTGGTCAGCTCGCCGTCGACCTCCTGGACCTCGCGCAGGTACCACATCTGGATCGGGGTGCCGTTGTCGTTGAACCGCCAGGTGCCGCGCGGCGACTCGATCTCACCCAGTCCACCGATGGCCTCGTTGATCGCCTGGGAGTCGGGCCCGCCCGCCTCGGCGATGGCGAGGTCCAACACCTTCGCGGCGTCGTAGGAGGCCATCGCGTAGGTCGTGGGTTTGCGGTCGGTCTTCTCCTCGTAGTCGGCAACGAACTGGGCGTTGAGCTCGTTCTCCAGGTCGTAGTTGTAGTTCATCGAGGTGAAGGTGCCCAGTGCGGAGTCGCCTTGCCCGTCGAGCACGCCGCCCTCGGTGAGGAAGCCGGCGGAGTAGTGGGTGATCTCGTCCTTGAGGCCAAACTGCTCATACTGCTTGACGAACTCGACCGCGGCACCACCGGCGTAGAAGGTGAACATCGCCTCGGCGCCTGAGGAGCGGGCGTTGGCCAGGAACGGCTGGAAGTTGGTCGTGGCCGGGAACGGGGTGTAGACCTCACCCGCGATCTCGCCGGCGGCGGGCTCGAAGGTGCTCTTGAAGCCGGTGACCTCGTCGATGCCGGCCTGGTAGTCGGCGGCGAGGAAGTAGACGCTGCCCTCGGTGTTCTCCGCCACATAGGCGCCCAGTGCCTCACCCGGCTCGTCGTTGACGTAGGACGTGCGCCAGATGTACTCGACGTCGGTGAGGGTGGTCGGGGAGGCGTTGGAGCCGACCAGCGGGATCTCCCCGCCCTCGAAGAGGTCGACGATGCCGTTCATCACCGCGGAGTTCACCACGCCGGTCACCACGTGGACCTGGTCCTGCTGGACGAGGCGGTCGGCCGCCGCGCGCCCACTGTCTGCGGTCTCCCCCTCGTCGGCCAGGATCACCTCGACCTCCTGGCCACCGAGCTGGTTGTCGTGCTGGTCGAGGTAGACCTCGAAGCCGGCCCGCATGTCGTCGCCCAGGCTGGTGTAGACGCCCGACTGCGGCACGAGCAGGCCGATCTTGACCGGGCCCTCGTCGTCGTCCCCGCCGCCGCCCAGGGTGCCACCTCCGCAGGCACCGAGCGTGAGCGAGCCGGCCGCCACCAGAGCGAGCAGGTATGTCTTCGGTCGTGCGGTCATCGCTGGAAACCCTTCCTCGGGTGCACCCGGCTCCGTCGCCGGGTCGGGCTGATGGCTTGCACCATATGTCGCTTCTGTATCGCTCGTCTACAGAACGCAATAAAAAAGTGATCTGGGAGGGTCAGTCGGCCAGGCCTTCCCGAGGCTCTACGACGGCCATCCCCTGCACCTCGACCAGCGCCTCGAGGTCCCAGAGCCGCGCGACGCCGATCCCGGCGGTGGCCGGGTAGTGCGCTCCCATGAGCTTCCTCCAGACCTTTCCGATCTCGCGGCCGTGGGCCTTGTAGTCGTCCACGTCGACGATGTAGATCGTCAGGGTGGCCAGGTCGGTCGGCTCACCCCCTGCCGCGTGCAGGGAGACGAGCAGGTTGGACAGCGCCCGCTCGAACTGCTCGACGACCGTGTCGCCGACGATGACCCCCTCGGGACTGAGGGCGGTCTGCCCGGCCAGGAAGACCGTCCTGCCGGTGCCGACGACCGCATGGCTGAAGCCCTTGGGCTGGCCCAGCTCGGGCGGGTTGACGAGTTCGATCATGACTGGAGCCCTCCTCCGTCGACGTTGATCCCCTGGCCGGTCATGCCGCTGTTGCGCACGCAGGTCAGCACCGCCTCGACGACCTCCTCGACGGTGATGAGCCGGTGGAGGGGGGACTTGGCCTCCAGCGCGGCGAGCGCCTGCTCGGGGGTGCGCCCGGTCTTGTCCACGATGCCCTGCACGGTCTGGGCGGTCATCGGCGTGTCCACGTAGCCGGGGCACACGGCGTTGACGGTGACGCCCGTCCGGGCGAGCTCGGCGGCGGCGGAGCGCACCAGCCCGAGGACCCCGTGCTTGCTGGCGGTGTAGGCCGAGATGTAGGGCTCGCCGAGCTTGGCCGCCACGGAGGCGACGACGACGATCCGGCCGTGCTCGGCCTGCTTCATCGCGGGGATGGTGCGGCGCAGCAGCCGGAACGGGGCGGTGAGGTTGAGGTCGAGCATCTGCTGCCACTGCTCGTCGGTGGTCCGGTCCACCGAGGCGGAGACCCCTGCTCCGGCGTTGGCGACGACCACCTGCGGTGCAGCCCACTCCTGCTCGACCCGGTCGACCACCTCCTCGATCGCTCCTGGTGCCGTCAGGTCCGTCGGGAGCACGAGGGTGGGGCCGGCGCACCGGGCCGCGGTCTCCTCCAGCTGGTCGCGGCTGCGGGAGGTGAGGGCCACGGCATACCCCTCGTTGCTGAGGGCGGCGGCGACCCCCGCACCGATCCCGCGACCCGCCCCGGTGACCAGGGCGACGGGCTGCTCCAGACGTCTCGACACGCTGTGACCTTGCCACTATCCGTGACGACCGTCAAGATGGCGACATACTGAAAACGCGCCGCGACGAGGGAGCACACATGATCAGGCCCGAGGACTTCACCGACGTCACCTACGAGGTGGAGGAGAGCTGGGCGGTGGTCACCATCAACCGTCCGGAGCGCTACAACTCCTTCCGGGGCCGCACCGTCGATGAGCTGATCGCCGCCCTGAAGCACGCCTGGGCCGACTCGCGGGTGGCCTGCGTGATCCTCACCGGTGCGGGCGAGAAGGCCTTCTGCGCCGGCGGAGACGTCAAGGAACGGGCCGAGACCGGCAGCTACGGCGAGACCGAGTGGGGGTTGTTCCAGATCCAGCAGCTGCACCAGGTCATCCGCGACATCCCCAAGCCGGTCATCGCGGCCGTCAACGGCGTCGCGGTCGGCGGTGGCCACGTGCTGCACGTGCTGTGCGACCTGTCGGTGGCCAGCAGCACCGCCCGGTTCGGGCAGAGCGGGCCGCGGGTGGGCTCCTTCGACGCGGGCTTCGGCTCGGCCTACCTCGCGCGGGTGGTCGGCGAGAAGCGGGCTCGGCAGATCTGGTTCCTGCTCGATCTCTACGACGCCGAGACCGCCGAGCGCTGGGGCCTGGTCAACGACGTGGTCCCGCCGGAGCAGCTGATGGACAAGGCGCGCGAGTATGCCGCCAAGATCTCTTCTTACTCCCCCACCGCCCTGCGCTTCCTCAAGCACAGCTTCAACGCCGACTCCGACCACATGCAGGGCCTGGGAAATATCGCCTTCGCCGGCCTGGACCTGTTCGTGCAGACCGAGGAAGCCAAGGAGGGCGCCAACGCCTTCAGCGAGAAGCGGACGCCGGACTTCAGCCCCTGGCGCTGAGTCGCTCCCCTCGGCAGGACACGCGGGGTGGCCCCAGTGGCGGGCCACGGCGGCCGTCCGCTGCAGGTCGCGCGGTCGCAGAGCGCGCGAGATGATGCCGAGATGACCACCACCCGAGAGTCCCTGGAGAGCGCCTCGGAGGCGCGTGGCCTGGCCGAGCTAGTGCTCGTGCGGCACGGCGAGAGTATGGGCAACCTGGCCGACCGTGCGGCGTTGGACGCAGGCGAGGCCTACATCGACATCGACGTCCGAGACGCCGATGTCGAACTGTCCGAGACCGGCATCGAGCAGGCCCAGGCGGTGCGGGACTACCTGCGCAGCCTGCCTGAGGACCGGCGCCCGACCGCGGTGCTCAGCTCCCCATACCGTCGGGCCCGGCAGACGGCCGAGATCGTCGTCGAGGGTCTGGACCTGCCCCTCGTCGTCGACGAACGAGTTCGGGAGCGGGACCTCGGCGCCTTCGACGGGATGACCTGGATCGGCATCGAGCAGGAGCACGCGGACGAGTCCCGTCGGCGTCAACGGGTCGGCAAGTACTACTACCGTCCGCCCGGCGGCGAGAGCTGGGTGGACGTGGTGCAGCGGGTGCGGCAGATCCTGCTCGAGCTGCAGGAGAGGTATGCCGGGGAGCGGCTGTGGGTGTTCTCCCACCAGGCCACGGTCATGAGCTTCCGGGTGGCCGTGGAGGGGCTAGGGGAGGCTGAGGTGTTGGCCGCCGACAAGAAGACGCCGCTGGCGAACTGCTCGACGACTGTCTATCGCGCCGGCGACGACGGCCTTGAGCTGGTGACCTACGGCGACACGACGGCGGTCGACCGGGCCGGTGAGGATGTGACCCACGAGCCGTCGCACGGGGCCGGCGACGGGCAGGACGAGAGCCACCAGAGCTCCCGGCGCGCCGCGGGGCAGGGCCGATGAGCCGGCCTGCGCCGGAGGTCGTTACCCCGCACCTGCTGCGGGGATGGCCGCTGCCCGAGCTGAAGGCCGACAAGGAGTCCCGGGGCCGGGTCCTGATCGTGGGCGGCAGCCGCTACAACCCCGGCGGGGCGCTGCTCGCGGCCGAGGCCGCCCTGCGCGTGGGTGCGGGCAAGGTCCAGGTCGTGACCACCGAGTCCACCGCCACCGCACTGGCCGTCGCCCTGCCCGAGACGATGGTCCGGGGCGTGTCCGAGGACAGCACCGGGCAGCTGACGCTGGAGGCTGCTGACATCGCCGTCGAGCTGGCGCAGGAGTGCGAGGCGGTGCTCATCGGCCCCGGCCTGGGCGACCCGGAGTCGGCTCGAGCACTGACGGCCCGGATCCTGCCGGGTCTGCAGACGAGCGTGGTGCTCGACGCGCTGGCGCTGGTCGCCGTCACCGAGGATCCGTCCTGCCTGGAGCACCTGCAGGGCCGGGCCGTCCTCACCCCCAACCTGACCGAGCTGGCCCGCACCTTGGGCTGGGAGGACGCCAAGGTGGAGGCCGACCCGCGCGAGGCGGCGCTCCGGCTCGCCGCCCGGACCGGCGTCTGCATCTCCTCGGGCGGCGTCGTGACCTGGACGGCCCACCCCGACGGCCGGTCGTGGGCCGGCGCGGTCGGTGGGCCGGGACTGGGCACCTCCGGCTCGGGTGACGTCAAGGCGGGGGCGGTCACCGGCCTCTGCGGTCGCGGGGCCGAACCCTCCCAGGCCGCGGTGTGGGGCAGCCACCTGCACGGCAGCGCCGGCGACCGGCTCACGGCTGAGCTGGGGCCGGCCGGCTTCCTGGCGCGAGAGCTCACCCTGCAGATCCCACGGGTACTGGCTGAGCTGGATACCTGAAGCGTCGGCGTTCTTCTTCCACCGGCCTGGTGTCCGGGGAGGCTGTCCCAACCCGCACACACGGGCGCACACGGGCGGTGCCCCGCCGACGGGGAGGTCGACGGGGCACCGCGTGCGGGGGCTAGCCAGGTCAGTCGCGACCCAGCAGGTCCTCCAGCTCCTCGATCACCTTGTCGGCGACCGCGTCGGTCCCACCGAGCACGACGACCTTCTCCGGCCACAACCGCTCCAGAGCACGCTCGATCGCACCGGGCAGACCATCATGGCGGGTGATCAACAACGGCTCATGATCCGAGCCAGCCTTCGCGCCACCAGCCAACGCATCCGGCCAGTTCTGACCAGAAGCCAGGTAGACCGTGTCCGCGCTCGCGACCTCAGCGAACAACCGGGCCGAGGTGATCCACCGGTTCAGACCACCAGTACGCGTCGTCGGCGCCCACTGACGCAGCTCACGCACCACCGACTGGTCCACCGCACCCTCAGCACCCAGGACCGTGATCTGGCTCGGAGCCAGCGCATCCAGAGCAGCAGCAGTCGCCGACGGGATCTCCGTACGACGGACCAACAGCACCGGGTAGTCCAACGCACCAGCACGAGCCGCCGCGGACAACGCGTCCGGGAAGTCCACACCAGTAGCGACGAACACCCGATCCGCAGTACCAAACTCGGCAGCCACCGCAGCAGCAGTGCCATACCGGTTCGTACCCGCGACCCGCTCCACCGGCGCACCTGTCACAGCCGCAGCCTCGACCAGCACAGCATCCGAAACCGCGACCGGACCACCCAGCACCACCACCCGCTCCGGAGCCAGACGCTCCAGCTCAGCGATCGTGGAGTTCGGCAGCGCACCGTGCCGGGTCAGCAGCACTGGAGCATCCAACGAACCAGCCAGGGCCGAACCCGTCAACGCGTCCGGGTAGTCCAGACCAGTGGCCAAGAACACCACCTCGGCGCCCGCCTCATACGTCGAGGACACCGCCGCAGCCGTGCCATACCGGTTCCTACCTTCCCACCGCTCGACCTCAAAACCGGGCTCCGGCTCCTCCCCGGCCTCAACGACCAGGGTCACCGAGATCGACTCCAGCTCCTGCCCGGTGTCGGTGGTCACCTCCACCTGCGTGGTGTAGGTGCCCGCCTCCAGCCCGGCAGCGTCGGTGGTGAACGCGACGTCGACCGAGTCATCGGCCTCCACCGTGAACTCCTCCGGAGCCACCGTCAGCCAGTCCGCGTCGTGAGCCAGGCTCACCTCGGCGTCGGCGTCACCGGTGTTGGAGAAGGCCACCTCGGTCGTCTCCGAGCCACCGAACTCCACCGTGTGCTCCACCGTGGTCGGCTCGACCTCGATCACGCCCACCGGGGGCTCGGTGTCATCGGTGACGGTCATCGTGACCGGGATGTCGTCGACGGACTGGGGGGTGTTGCTCCGCACCCGGATGGCTGCGGAGTAGGTGCCCAGGTCCAGACCGGTGGAGTCGGTGGTGACCGTCACCTCGACGGAGTCACCGGCCTCCACGGTGAAGGTCTGGGGGTCCAGGTCCAGCCACTCGACATCGGTCGTGGTGACACAGTCGTCCCAGCCGGGCAGGCGCTCGGCGTTGGCGACCGGCGTGAATCCGCCGGTGGAGCCGCCGACCTTGACGATCCCGCAGGCGATGTCACCTCGGTAGACCGGCGTCCCGGCCGGAGCCAGCGTGGTCCACTGCCCGCCGTCAAAGGCGTAGGTGGCGTTGCTGACCGCACCCGCGCCCGCTCCCTGGACACCGCCCTGGACCACGAACATACCGTTGGCCGTCGTGGCACCGGCGGCCCAGTGCGGGGCCGGGGCGTTCTCCGCCGGGCTCCAGGCATCCGCGCCCACGTCGTAGACGTAGGTGGAGGCAATGCCGCCGGAGCCGGGGTTACCTCCGGAGCAGACCAGCTCGCCCTCGACCGCGCCGCACACCGCGAACGCGGCGCCCGTCGGGTAGTTGGCGAGGCTCTCCCAGGTGTCCGACGCCACGTCGTAGGCCATCGTGACGTTGCTCATCGGGGTGCAGTCGTTGGTGGAGCACCCACCGACGACGTACATGACCCCGTCGATCACCGCGGTCCCCGAGGCGGAGACCGCGGTCGGGGCCGAGGCCACCTGGGTCCAGGAGTTGGCACCCGCGTCGTAGACGAAGGTGTCGGTGGTGGTGGCGCTCGCCACCCAGCCGCCGCTGACGACGATCTGGTCCCCGACGGCCTCCGCGTTCATCGCCGAGGTCGCCTGCGGCAACGGCGCGGCAGCCTGCCAGGTCTGCGTGTCGGCGTCGAACCGGTTGACGTCCGCGAAGGCCGCGGTCCCGGTCGTTCCGCCCAGCACGTAGGCCTCACCCTCGAGGTTGACCATCCGGTTGTCCATCACGACCCGCGGGTAGTTCGGCAGCGACTCCCAGGTGTCGTTCGGGGCCAGGACGCCCTCATCGAGGGTGCCCACCGCGGCCTCGTCGTCCGCGAAGGCAGCGAAGCTGGTCGGGACGTCCAGCAGGACCGGCTCCAGGTCGGCGCCCTGGGCGGCCGGTGCCGTGTAGCCACCGTCCCGCTCCAGCAGCTCGACCTCGACGGTGCTGGTGCCCTCGTTGGTGATGGTCAGGGTGTGCTCCTCGACCTCGTCTGGACCCTGCGTCGAGTTGATCTCGGTCGGGTCCACGACGATCAGGCCCGAACCGAGGACGAAGTCCGCGCGCACGACGTCGCCGTCGACGACGGTCACGTCCTGCGACTGGGTCTCGTAGTTGGTGGCCGAGGCCTGGAAGGTGTTCTCCCCCGTGGTGTTGGAGAAGATCCAGTAGAACCCGTCGTCGAGGTTGTCGTCAGCCGGCGTCGCCGCCGTCAGGCCGCTCTGGTCCTCCTCGTCCACGTTGGTCACCGTGGCGCCCACGATGCCCTCGCCAGCACCGTCATAGACGTTGCCGACGACATAACCGCCTTCACCGGCGGGGACGCAGGAACGCTCGCCGACGAAGACGTCGTCGATCTGCCACCACCAGCCCCAGGTGCCCTGGTAGGTGAACCCGACGCGCACGTCGCTCTCTCCAGCCGCCATGGGCAGCTGGAGCATCTCCTCGCGCGGACCCCTGCGAGAGGCGGTCCACTGCTCGACGTCCTCCCAGGTCTCCCCACCGTCCAGGCTGACCCGGACGGTCGCACTGTCGTTGGTGAACCGGTAGTAGTCGGATTTGAAACCGACCGCCGGAGATTCATTGTCGGACATGTCGACCGACGGGGTCGCCAGAGTGGTGTTCTGGGTCTGTCCACTGCCGTAGGCGTCGGAGTTGACCACGGCGAAGCCACCCTCGCCACCGGTGAGGTTGCCCCGGTTGCCCGGGTCGTCGAAGCGCCATACCTGGCCGTTGCCCTGGTGGTCGATCACGTCCCAGCCCTCGGGCGCGCTCTCCTCGTCAAAAGTCTCCCAGACGCCGTCGGTGGTGATGTGGTAGCCGGGGGCCGTGCAGGTCACTGCGTCGACCGGGACTGCAAAATTCTCCGTCGCGTCGCCGCTGACCGTGACCTCCCGTGAGGGGGTGGTGTACCCGGGGTACTGCACCTGCACGCTGAGCGTGTAGGTGGCGCCCGAGGGGATGTCCAGGGAGTACTCCCCCGTCTCGGGGTCTGAGTAGGTGGCCTCAGGCGTGCCGTCCACCGCAATCCGGGCGTACAGCGGGAAGCCGTAGCCGGACCCGTCGGTGACGACGCCGCTGAGGCTCGCCGTGTCTGCCGGGTCGAGCGCGATGTTGACCGTGGCGGTCTCATCAGCGACGACCGTCACCGTTTCCGTCTCGGTCTCGTAACCGAACGCGCTGACCGTCAGGTCGTACTCACCGGCCGACAGCATGGTGCTGAACGCACCCTCGCTGTTGGTGACCACGGTGCGGTCCATCGGCCCGACCACGTGCACCGAGGCGTTCGCGATCGCCGAGTCGTCGGTGCTGTCGGTCACCACACCGGCGAGCGTGCCGGCGCCATCGATCGGAGCCGCGTCCACCAGGGCGCGGGCGTCGAGGCGACCCTCACCGAAGACGTTGTTGTTCTCCGGGGTGCCGCCGCACTGCAGGTTCTCGGTGTCGATCGCGGTCCCGTCGAGCAGGTTCCGCGTTCCCTCGACATCGCCCCGCAGGGCCGGCGCAGCCGACCAGGCCAGGGCAACGGCACCCGCCACGTGCGGGGAGGCCATCGAGGTGCCGTTGTAGCTGGCGTAGCCGTTGCCGGGGATGGAGGAGCGGACCGCCGTGCCGGGGGCGGAGATGTCCGGCTTGATGGTGCCGTCCTCGCCGTAGCCGCGGCCCGAGCCGGGGTTGATGGTGTGACTACTGGTGTGATTGCCCACCGAGTAGGAGATGGCCAGGCTGCCCGGTGCTCCGGAGCTCTGGCAGCCCAGGGCGCCGGAGTTGCCGTTGGCGAAGACGCCGAACTGGCCGGAGGCCGCCCAGGCCTCGATGACATCCGCCATGAACGGGTCGTTCGACGGCTGGGTCGTGCCCCAGGAGTTGTTGATGATGTGCGGGCGCATGCTGACGTCAGGGTTCTGACCGCTCAGGTCGGTCGGGGCCAGCATCCACTGACCCGATGACAGGAGGGCCGCGTCCGAGGGGCAGCAGCCGTTGGCCGCGATCCACTTGGCCCCCGGCGCCACACCGATCTGGTTGTCGCCGCCGTCGTCACCCACCATCGTGCCGGTGACGTGGGTGCCGTGCCCATTGGTGTCAGCGGGGACGCTGGGAGAGGTCCCCGCCGCGTCGAACCAGCTGTAGTTGTGGTCCGCTGTGCCGGTCTCGGCGTCCCAGCCGCGGTACTGCTCCTTCAATGCCGGGTGGTCCCACTGGGCGCCGGTGTCGATCGAGGCGACGACGATGTCCTCACCCTCGAAGCCGTCCGCCCACACCTCGGGTGCCTTGACGTCGTTGACGCCCCACTCGACCGCGTTCGGCGCCTTCTCCGGCACCGTGGGGACGATCTCGGGGATCTCGATCTGCATGGTCGGATAGATGCCCTCGACCCCCGCAGCGAGCGACATCGAGTTGACCAGGTCGGCGTCTGCGGCGCTGACCCGGATCGAGTTGGTCGCCCAGAAAGCCTCATAGTCCACCCCCTGGACGTCCAGGCTGGAGCGCAGCGTGTCCTGGCTGGACTCGGCGGTCGCCTGGAGAGCGTCCACCACCGCCTGCCCGCGCGCGTTCCAGTCCGAGATCGCAGCGAACTGCGACATGTCCGGCCGCTCGGCGAACCGGACCCAGACGTCCGCCCGCCCCTCGGCCTGCAGCTCGGCGCTCACATCGGCATCGATGGAGCCTCCTGAGCCATTCCCGTCAGGGGTGGGTGCTGCCGCAGCGGGCAACCCTGCCATCCCCGAGGTCACTAACGACGCGGCGGCCAGTGTGGCCCACCAACGCCGTCGACCCGAATGTTCCATGAACAGTCCTCTCCGTTGAGAAAGGGCGGCCGACACGCCACCCACACTGTTGTGACACTAGGTTCAGCCACCGAGGGGGGCAATGGCTGTTCATGCACGAAACGTGCACAAACGAGGCAGTTGATGTACAAGACGTCGTCCGGGTCGGTTTCCGCACCGAGAACGGCCTGCTCAGGCCCCCAACCCCCCGGAGCAGCGATCGACTAAGACGTCCCGCAGGCGTGGGCCTCCAGCGCGGCGAGCCCGGCGAGGTCACCCTCACCCAGCTCGCTCTGGCCGTGGTGCCGGGCCGCCATCAGCTGTCCCGACTCCTGCGTGTGACCTAGCCCCAGGACGTGCAGCAGCTCGTGCACCAGCACGGCCTCCTCGTCCATCCCGCGGAACCAGCCGCGTGGCAGGTCGGTGTCGATGACGACGGTCCCGGTGACCGACCGGGCACCTCCCGGGCCGCTCACGTACGAGGGACCGCCGAGACCGGCGACCGGCCCGACCAGGTCCGGCACCTCCTCCTCGCTGGCCCAGCCGAGCAGCACCGGCCCAGGAGGCCGGTCGAAGAACTGCCTATCGTCGGTCTCGGCCACAACCTCGAAGGTGAAGCTGCTGGCCTCGTTGACGGTGGCGAGCGCGGAGGCGACCAGCTCTGCATACCCCTCCGGAGCACCCTGGGGGTTGACCTCTACCTCGATGATCGCTTCGCACGCCCAGGTGACGGGCGCCCCGCTCTGGCTGGTGGCGAGGTAGGAATAGCCCTCGCCGCCGGAGCCGGGGACACCGTCCAGCCGGTCATGGGTGAGCACGGTGCGGCGGACGTCGCCGAAATCGACGACCGGCGAGATGGCGATGACGCTGGTGATCACCAGGGCGAGCACGACCATGGTCGCGAGCACGCCCGCGCACCCCGATCTTGCTCGCCCTGCCACGGATCCGGCGCTGTCACTGACCGAGGTCGGCCAGCATGCTCTCAAAGTCGGTGATCTCGGGGTGCACGGCGGTCCCCGAGCGTCTCTGCGGGGTGGCGTGCGGGGCGAAGCCGGCGACCGAGCCGCTCTCGGACACGACCAGGTTCGCCAGCTCGGTGGCCGCGCGGGCGACCCGCCGGCCCAGCTGGTCGCTCTCGCCACCGCCGAAGTCCTCGGTAGCGGCGAACACGCCAGTCGGCACCACGATCGCGCGCAGGTAGGTGAACACCGGACGCAGGGCGTGGTCGAGGACCAGCGAGTGCCGGGCGGTGCCAGCCGTCGCGGCGATGATCACCGGCATCCCGGTCATCGAGTCCGGGTCCAGGACGTCGAGGAACATCTTGAACAGCCCGGAGTAGCTCGCGGTGAAGACCGGGGTGACCGCGATCACGCCGTCCGCGGCAGAGACGGCGTCCCGGGCGCGCGCCACGGCGGGGGTCGGCATGCCTGCCGTGGTCATGGTGGTAGCCAGGTCCTGCGCCAGCTCCCGCAGCTCGATGACCTCCACCTGCGCGGCCTCGCCGCGGGCGGACACCTGGGAGGTGACCGCGTCGGCGATCCGGTCGGCGAGCAGCCGGGTGGAGCTGGGCTGGGACAGGCCTGCGGTGATGACGACGATCCTGCGGCTCATCGTGTCCTTTCGGGTCTGCTGGGGTGGTCGTGGAGCGGGACAGCCAGGTGGCTCAGGCGCTCACGCGGGTGGCGGCGCGCTCGGCCGCCGGAACGGCGGGGGCCACCAGGTGGTGCTTGGCCTCCGGGCCGGCCGCGACCAGGGAGGCGTGCGTGGGCGGGTCGCTGGGGACGTGTGCGGGCCGGCGGGCCTCGAACTGCGTGCGGAGCACGGGCACGACCTCCCGGCCGAGGATCTCCAACTGCTCGAGGACCATCGGCAGGGGCAACCCTGCGTGGTCCATGAGGAAGAGCTGGCGCTGGTAGTCACCGACCGCGTCGGCGAAGCCCAACGTGCGCTCGATGACCATCTCGGGGGTGCCGACGGTCAGCGGCGTGGCGTGGGTGAACTGCTCCAGGCTGGGCCCGTGACCGTAGACGGGGGCGTTGTCGAAGTACGGGCGGAAGACCCTCTTGGCCTGCGCCTCGGTCTCGGCCATGAACGCCTGCCCACCCAGCCCGACGATCGCCTGGTCGGCGGCGCCGTGGCCGTAGTGCTCGAAGCGTCGGCGGTAGAGCGCCACCATCTGGGCGGTGTGCTCCATGTTCCAGAAGATGTTGTTGTGGAAGAACCCGTCCCCGTAGTAGGCGGCCTGCTCGGCGATCTCGGTGGACCGGATCGAGCCGTGCCAGACGAAGGGCGGGGTCCCGTCAAGGGGGCGCGGGGTGGCGGTGAAGCCCTGCAGTGGGGTGCGGAACTTGCCCTGCCAGTCCACTGCCTCCTCGCGCCACAGCCGGCGCAGCAGGTGGTAGTTCTCCACGGCCAGCGGGATGCCTTGCCGGATGTCCTTGCCGAACCACGGGTAGACCGGGCCGGTGTTGCCGCGGCCCATCATCAGGTCGACGCGGCCCTTGGCCACGTGCTGGAGGACGGCGTAGTCCTCCGCGATGCGCACCGGGTCGGTGGTGGTGATCAGGGTGGTGGCGGTGGACAGGATCAACCGCTCGGTCTGCGCGGCGATGAAGCCCAGGTGGGTGGTGGGCGAGGACACGGTGAACGGCGGGTTGTGGTGCTGCCCGGTCGCGAAGACGTCGAGGCCGACCTCTTCCGCCTTGAGGGCGATCTGGGTGATCGCGTCGATGCGCTCGCCGTCGGTCGGAGTGCGTCCCGTGGTGGGGTCCGTGGTCACGTCGCCGACGGTGAAGATCCCGAACTGCATGGCTGCTCCGGCCTCTCGTAAGTAGTTGATGTGTCAACTAGGCTAACAGGTGGTCGAGCTCCCCTATTCCAACCCCTGGTCTGCCGTGGTGTTCCCGACGCGTAGCGTCGACTCCATGTCGTCGTCAGTGCCAGGGCCCGCCCCGACGACCGCCGCGCCAGGCCGTGTGCGCACCTTTGAGCGGCCCGTCACCCACGCCGACCTGCTGGTCACGCTGGGCGGGTTCATCGCTTCCTCCGCCCTGGGCGGAGTGCTGATCACCGTGCTCATCCTGGCCGGTGTGGAGCCAGCCGCGGTGGTGACCGGCGGGATCCCGACGACGGTGGCGTTGTGGTTCCTGGCACTTTGGTACGGCCTGCGCGCACGGGGCTGGACGTGGGCCGACCTCGGCCTGGGTGGGCTGCCGGGCCTGCGCCGGTGGTGGTGGCAGGTCGCGCTGGCCTACCTCGGGGTGGTGCTCCTGGCCTCTCTGGTGGTCTCCCAGCTGTCGGCGCCCGGCGAGCAGCCGAACGTCATGGAGGGCGGGGTGCAGTTCGGGCCGGTCGCCATCGCGGCCATCTGGGTGGCCGTCGCCCTGGTCGGCCCCCTCGTCGAGGAGGTCATCTTCCGCAGGATCCTGCTGGGCTGGCTGGAGTCCCGGATCGGTCTGGTCCTGGCTGTGCTGGTCCAGGCGGTCCTCTTCGCCGTGATGCACGTGGTGCCTGCGGCAATGGTGCTGACCTTCCTCCTGGGCCTGACAGCGGCATTGCTGGCCCGACGGCATCACTCGCTGTGGCCGGCCGTGGCGCTGCACACACTGAACAACCTGATCGCCGTCTCGGTGCTCCTCGCGGCCCTGCGCTGAGGCTGCCACCGAGCAGCCTGGTCCGGGACGCACGCGTTCGCACCCCTTAGGAGCAGGCTTCGCGCAGGTGGCGCAGACCGGCCAGGTCGCCCGAGCCAAGCTGGGTCTGGCCCAGGCTGACCGGCTGCATGAGCTCACCGCCGGTGTCCGTGTGGCCCAGGCCGAGCACGTGGGCCAGCTCGTGGATGACGATCGCCTCCGCCACCGGGGTCGGGAGGCCGCCAAACAGCTCCGAGTCCAGCACCACCATCCCGCCGACGGCGACGCGGGGGCCACCGATCGAGCGTTGGGCGTGCACCGCGCCCCCGAGCCCGGCCGTCGGCCCACCCAGTGCGGGCACCTCGTCCGCGTCCGCGAAACCGAGCAGCACCGGCCCGGCGCCCCGGTTGACGAAGGTGCGGTCGTCCGTCTCGCCCACCACCTCGAAGGTGAACCCACTGGCGTCGTTGATGCGCGTCACGGTGGAGGCCACCAGATCGGCATACCCCTCCGGCGCGCCCTGCGGGTTCACCTCCATCGGGATCGTGCCCTCGCACGGCCAGGTGACGGGCGAGACCCCGTCCGGCTGGGTCACCGCAAAGGTGTAACCCTCCCCGCCCGAGCCCGGCTCGCCGTCCATGCCGTCACTGAAGGCCCGGTCGGCCAGGCCGGTGTCGTTCGTCAACCGATCCAGCAGGGAGCGTGCCTCGGGCAGCAGCTGCGGGGCGAAGAGGTAGGCCGAGATCGCCCCCATCGCCAGGACCAGCAGCAGCGTCAACAGCCCGGAGCAGCCCCCGGACCTGCGGGCCGGTCGGGGCGCGGCGGCGACGGGTGTGCCCAGGCCGTAGCGGCGGTCGAGGTCGTCGAGCTCGCGCAGCTGGCGCTCGATCTCGCGGACACGCCTGCGCCTCGCCCGCTCCTCCTGCCAGCTCACCGCGCCATCCTGCCGCACCTGGCTGGACGCGCCGTCCAGCCAGGTCAGCCGGGCAGGATGGTTACCCCAGCAGGTGAGCCATCTGCTTGGCGACCAGGTCGGTGGCCCGCTGGGGTGCCAGACGCGAGAGCCGGTCCAGCATGGCGGCGTCCCGGCCCACGATCACCCGGTACTGGCCCTTTTTCACCGCGTCCTCGACAATCTTGCGGGCGGCGTCGCGGGCCGGCATGGTGCGATGCTTGGCGTCCTTGGCGCCATCCTCGACGCCCTGGAGGGCCGCCTCCTCCGGGCTGGTCCTGCCCGGCACGCGGACCCCGGAGTTGCTGGTGATCTCGGTCTCGATGGCGCCGGGAAAGACGATGGTGACGGCCACGGGGGTCTGGCGCAGCTCGGCGTACAGGCCCTCGGTGAGCAGCTTGACGGCGGCCTTGCTCGCGCCGTACATCGTCTGGCCCGGCACCGGGGCGAAGCCGCCCATGCTGGAGACGTTGACCAGGCAGGCCTCCGGCCGCTCGACCAGGTGCGGCAGGAACGCCTTGCTGGTGTGCACCACGCCCCAGAGGTTGACGCCCAGGACCCGCTCCATCTGCTCGTAGGACAGGTCGGCAAAGGGGACGAACTCCTGGATGATCCCGGCGACGTTGAGCAGCCCGTCGATGTGGCCGTGCGCCTGCAGCACCTGCTCGGGCAGCGACTCGACGGACCGGCGCTCGGTGATGTCGAGGGTATGCAGCGTGAGCCGCTCCCCCACCCGGACCCGCCGTCCCAGGTCGACGAGAGACTCCTCGCGCAGGTCGACCGCGGCCACCCGACCACCCCGCCTGAGAAGGTCCAGGACCACCTCCCGCCCGATGCCGTTGCCCGCTCCGGTGACGACGAAGACCTTGTTCTGCACCTGCATGACCGTGCTCCTCGTGAGGTGTGTCGGTGGCTCCAGCCTACTACTACGTGCTGTCAGATTCGCCGCCGGCAGGGCCTTCGAGCGGGTCCGCGCGGCCGAACGGCTGCACCGTCTGGCGGGTCTGTCCGCACCCCGGCCCCGGGGTCGGCACCATGCTCCAGGGACGGCCAGGGGGCCTCGCCGCCGCCGCCGGGCGAGGTCAAATAGGACACCCGGGGTGGCACCGCTCGCGGTGGCCCAGTCTCAAGGATGGTGGCCGCGTTCGTGCTCGGCGTGGCCGGGGGGCTCGATCTGGAAGGTGGAGTGCTCGACGCTGACCTCGAAGTGGGAGGCCACGCACTGCTGCAGAGCGTCGAGCAGCTGCGGGGTGCAGCCGTCGCGCCAGCACTGCTCCTCGACGACGATGTGGGCGGTCAGGACGGGCAGGCCAGTGCCGATCCGCGAGGCGTGCAGGTCGTGAACGTCCACCACATGCTCCAGCTCCAGCAGGTGGGCCCGGACGTCGTCTAGGTCCAGCCCTGGCGGGGTGGCCTCGAGCAGCACGCTGCCGGCCTCGCGCAGGATCACCACCGCCCGGGGCATGATCAGCAGCGCGATAAAGATGCCGGCGACCGCGTCCGCACGGTCCCAGCCGAGGGTGAGGATGAGCACGCTGCTGACGATCACCGCCACCGATCCCAGGGCATCGTTGACGACCTCCAGAAAGGCGGCCCGCAGGTTGAGGTTGGCCCGGCGCTCTCCGGCGAGCACGGCCAGGGCGACCAGGTTCGCGACCAGGCCCACCGCGCCGAAGACCAGGACCCACTGGCCGGGGATCTGCGGGGGCGCGGCTGCGAGGAGCCGCCGGGCCCCCTCCACCAGCGCGAAACCTCCCACACCGAGCAGCACGGTGGCCTGGGCACCGGCCGCCAGCACCTCTACCCGCGCGAATCCCCAGGTCCGGCGAGGGTTTGGCGGACGTTGCATCAAGGTGGCGGCGACGAGGGCCAGAAGCAGCCCCGCGCTGTCGGTGATGCCGTGCACGGCGTCGACGAGCAGGGCCAGGGAGCCAGTGAGGGCCGCGCCGACGACCTGGGCCAGGACGACCACCAGCGTCAGGGCGAAGGCGATTGCCAGGCGCGGCCTGGTCGCGGAGGCGTGGTCGTGACTGTGGTGGCGGGCTGGAGTCTGGCTGCGGCGGGATGCCCGCGTCTGCACCCGCCCCAACCTCCCGTCCCCCTCGCGCCTCCTCATACCGAACCAGTCTACCGCATACCCCCAAGGGGTATGCGGGATGAGACGCTGAGGGAGCGGACGAGACGGTCCCCCGACCGGAGAGGAGAGCAGTGAGCGCTGAGACTCCGCTTCAGCAGGCCCTGCGCGCCGCGCTGTCCCCCGACCTGCTGGCCCGGCAGTGGGGGGCGCTGCGGCTGGGCACCCTGGCCGACGCCAGCGTCGCCGGTGACCTGGTGGCGCTGCTGGTGTCCGAGTCTGACCCGTTCGTGCGGGAGACGCTCACCTGGGCCGTGGTGCGCCAGGCACCCGCCACCGTCCCGCACCTGCTCGCCGCACTGGCGGGACAGGACGAGTCGCGCGGACAGGTGCTGCACGCCCTGGCCAAGATCCAGGACCCGCAGAGCGTCCAGCACGCACTACCTCTGGTCCACGACCCCCACCCCGTGGTCGCCGCCAAGGCGTGGTGGATGGTCGGGCGCACGGCCGTCCCCGAGACCGCCCCGGTCCTGCTGGGCCTGCTCGGCCAACAACAGGATGAGGAGCAGCGCCGCGCCCTGACCAGGGCCCTCGCGCAGATGGGCGAGGTGGCGGTGCCTGGCCTCGCGGAGGCACTCGGTGCCGAGCACCCGGAGGTACGGCGACACGCCGCCGAGGTGCTCGTGGCGGTCGGCGACCCGGCCGTCGGCGCCCTGGACGCGCTGCTCGCCGTCGCCCAGGGTGAGGATCGCGAACTCGTCATGCTCGCGCTGGAGGCGCTCGGCCCGCTCGGGGCACCCGAGGTCGACGAGGTGCTCCTCCGCCTCCGCGACGGCCACAGCCGCTGGCTGGCGACGGTTGCCGACTGGTTGATCAACGACCGTGCCGAGCGCCGGGCACGGCAGCGCACCCGTGCGGAGCGCCGCTAGCCAGCAGGCCCGGGCCGGGCCGTTCGCGGCACCCACTAGGTTCTGCCGGGTGGACTTGCTGCTGCTCGGCCTGGCGCTCGGCGCGGGCGTGGGGGCAACCCCGGGGCGCCTCCTGGTCGCGGCCAGGATGCTCCTGGGCTTCGTCGGCGTCCTGGCGCTGGTGGAGCGCCGGCCGCGGATGGTGGACGGTTGATGAAGCTCGAGGTCGCCACGCTCACCACCGCGCTGCTGCCGACTGCTGTGCTCATCGGCCTGGGCTGGGCGCTGCGCAGCCGGTTCCGCTTCACCGAGGTGTTCTGGCGCGACCTGGAGCGGCTGGCCTACTTCGTGCTCCTGCCCGCACTGTTCGTCTCCGGGCTGGCCCGCGCCGACTTCACCGGGCTGCAGGTGGGCCGGATGGCGTTGGTCCTCGCGCTGTCCTCGGTGGCGGCGGCCGCGCTGGTGTGGCTGCTGCGACGCTGGATCGCTCCCGGTGACGGGCCCGCGTTCACCTCGGTCTTCCAGGGCGGGATCCGGTTCAACAACTACATCGGCCTGGTCGTGGCCACCGCGCTGCTCGGCGCCGACGGCCTGGCGCTCGCGGCCCTGTCCAACGCCGTGCTGGTGCCGCTGGTCAATATCACCTCGACGCTGACCCTGGCCCGACACGGGCAGGGCCAGGCGGGCTGGTCCCGGGTGCCGCGCGAGGTGCTCAGCAACCCACTCGTGCTGGCCTGTGCGGCGGGTATGGCGGTGCACCTGGTGGGCGCGACAGCCACGGGTGAGGCGGCGGTCAGGGCGCCGGTGCTGGGTGAGCTACTGGCGGGGCTGGGCGAGCTGGTCCTGATCCTGGGCGGCGCGGCGCTGCCCATCGGGCTGCTCTGCGTCGGCGCCGGCCTGCGCCGGCCCAAGGGCACCCGCGAGACCGCCCGCCTGATCGGCTGGTCGATGGCCTTCCGCTTCCTCGCCGTCCCAGCCCTGGCCACCGGGGTCGCTCTGGCGCTCGGCCTGTCCGGCCCCGCCGCCGTCGTCGCCGTGCTCTTCCAGTCGATCCCCACCGCCTCCAGCGCCTACGTGCTGGCCCGCCGGCTCGGTGGCGACGCCCCGCTCATGGCGGCGATCATCGCGGTGCAGACCTTCGCGGGCGCGGTGACCATCCCGCTGTGGCTGCTGGTCGGTCAGGCCCTGTGACGGGGGACCGGTGACCGGGCCCGGTGTCGGTGGCCGCTCCTAGGCTGCCGGGCATGTACTCGACCGTCGCCGTCAGCGGCTACCGTTCCCTGCGCGACGTGCTGCTCCCGCTCGGCCGGCTGACCGTGGTGACCGGCGCAAACGGCACCGGCAAGTCCAGCGTCTACCGCGCCCTGCGCCTGCTGGCCGCTTGCGGGCGCGGGGAGGTGGTGGGTGCGCTCGCGCGCGAGGGCGGCCTGGAGTCCGCGCTCTGGGCCGGCCCGGAGTCGCTCGGGCAGGCGCGTCGAGGGCACGAGGTGCAGGGCAGCATGCGCAAGGAGCGGATCTCGGTGCGGCTCGGGGTGGGCGCCGCCGGGCCGGGCGAGCCCTCCTACCTCGTCGACCTCGGCATCCCGGTGCAGGGGGTGGTGGTGGACGCAGGCGGCGGCCGTCACCCGTCGGCCTTCAACCGGGACCCCGAGGTCAAGCGCGAAGCCGTGTGGACCGGGCCGGTGATGCGGCCGGCCACCCTGGCCGCCCGGCGCAAGCACTACGCGGTCGAGCTGAGGGACGAGGACGGGGTATGGCGCAAGGCGCCGGTCAGTGTCGCGCCATGGGCCAGCATCCTCAGCGAGATCGTGGACCCGCTGGACGCGCCCGAGGTGTGGGCGGTGCGCGAGGAGCTGCGCTCGTGGCGTTTTTACGACGGCTTCCGGGTGGACCCCGACGCGGCGGCTCGGCGCCCCCAGGTGGGCACCCGCACCTGGGCGCTCGCGGAGGACGGCTCGGACCTCGCGGCGGCGCTGCAGACGATCGAGGAGGACTCGCCCGGGTCGCTGGACCAGGCGGTCGCTGACGCCTTCGACGGTGCCCGCCTGCGGGTGACGGTGACCGACGGGCTCTTCGATGTCGAGCTGCACCAGCCGGGGATGCTGCGCCCCCTGCGTTCGGCCGAGCTCTCGGACGGGACGCTGCGCTACCTGCTGTGGCTGGCGGCGCTGATGACCCCGGTGCCGCCCCGGCTGATGGCGCTCAACGAGCCCGAGACCAGCCTGCATCCCTCGCTCGTGCCGCCGCTGGCCCGTGCGATCGCCCGGGCCTCGGCCCGCGCACAGGTCGTGGTGGTGACTCACTCCGCCGCGCTGGTGGAGGCGCTGACCGAGACGGTCGACGGCGTGGCCGACTCCGAGGAGCCGGACGACTGGGCCGATCCCGGCGACCAGGGCGGGGTGCCCGACCTGCGCCTGGTGGAGCTCACCAAGGACCTCGGGGAGACGCTGGTTGTCGGTCAGGGGATGCTCAGCACCCCGTCGTGGGAGTGGGGTCGGAGGTGATGCGGCGGACCGGGCATCTCGCCCGGCTGGTGGCTCAGCTCACTCGGCCGGCGGCTCAGTCGGCCTGGTCGTAGGACTCGACCACCGCCACGTCGAGGGGGAACTGCACCGGGAACCCGCCGAAGAGCAGGCTCCCGGCAGCACGCGCCGCCTCGCGGACCGCTTGGGCGACGTCATCGGCATGCTGGCGCGGTGTGTGCACGATGACCTCGTCGTGCAGGAAGTAGACCAGCTCGGGCCGCGGCGCACCCGCCTGCGCCGACCCACCATAGGTGTCGTCGAGGAGCCGCCGCAGGTGGCCCAGCCAGCACGACGCCCACTCGGCGGCCGTGCCCTGGACCACGAAATTGCGGGTAAACCGGCCCCAGTCCCGGGCCGCCTGGCGGGCCCGGCGCTCGGGGCCCTCCCCGGCCCCCGACTGCTGGGCGGCGTCCTGAAGGTCGCGCCACCGCGCCGGCGGCGGCGGGGAGGTCCGGCCGAGCCAGGTCTGGACCTGGTCGCCACGCTCCCCGGCCTGGGCGGCCGCGTCGACCATCCCGATCGCCCGTGGGTAGGCGCGGCGAAGGACCGGCATGAGCGCGCCGGCCTCGCCGGTCGTGGCGCCGTACATCGCGCCGAGCATGGCCACCTTGGCCAGCTGCCGCGTGGCCAGCACCCCCTGGTCGACGAGCCCCTGGTAGAGATCGCCGGCAGCGGCGGCCTGCGCCATCGCCTCATCTCCGGACATCGCGGCGAGCACGCGAGGCTCGAGCTGGGCGGCGTCGGCGACGACCAGCCGCCAGCCCGGCTCCGCCCGGACCGCGGACCGGATCTGCCGCGGCAGCTGCAGGGCGCCCCCGCCCCGGCTGGCCCACCGCCCGGTCACCACCCCGCCCACCACCCAGTCGGGCCGGAACCGGTCCTCCCGCACCCAGGACGCTAGCCAGGCCCACCCGTTGGCGGTGTGCAGACGGCTGAGCTTGCGGTAGGTCAGCAGTGGAGCGATGACCGGGTGGTCGATCCGCTCCAGCTCCCACTGCCTGGTCGTGGTGATCTCGAGCCCGGCCCGGCGCAGGGCGGTGACCAGGTCCGGCGCGGAGTCGGGGTTGAGCCCGGGCGCGGCCAGAGCCTCCCGTACCTGCCCGCAGAGCTCGACCATTCGGGCCGGGCGGCCACCGTGCGGGTCCGGCTCGCCCAGGAGCTCGCGGAGCAGGCGGTCGTGGGTGGCCGAGCTGAACGGCACCCCGACCTGGTTCAGCTCCTGGGCGATGAGCGCACCGACCGACTCCGCGTGGCAGAGCAGCCGCAGCCTGGGGTCGCCCACCTGAGCCAGGCACTCCTGCTGGGCCAGGTGCTCGGCCAGGCACTCCTCGATCGTGGGGCCAGTGCTCGGCAGGTCGAACAGGGTCGTCTCGGGGTCCACGTGGGCAGCGGCCCCGTGCTGGCCGAAGTCGGCCCCCGGCAGGTCGAGGGCCGTGGCTGGAGCCGTGGCGTACGCCGTGCCGGCCGCTGCGGCGGACCGACGCAGGATGACTCGCACCAGCCGCAGGTCGACGGCGTGCCGCACCCGCACCCCGGCGCGCAGCAGCACGGCATACACCTCGGCGGAGTCCGCCCACACCCACCGTGCGCCGACGGCTTCCCGGCCCGCGGCCCAGCCGGGCAGGTCCGCGCGCGGCACGCGCCAGCGCTCCCCCGGCACGCCGTCGCGGACCTCGACGATGTGGGCGACGCCGTCGGCGAGCGCCACGACGAGGTCCATGGGCGAAGAATAAGGCCGGGTGGCAGGTCTGCTTGACGAACCGCGTCGCCGGTCGGGGTCAGACCCTGTCGCCGGTCGGGGTCAGACCCTGTCGCCGGTCGGGGTCAGACCGTGTCGCCGGTCGGGGGGACCGGGTCCCGCCATACCTCCAGCGGCAGGACGTCCGGGCGCTTGGCCGAGCGGCCGTCGCCGGAGCTCTCACCGCGCAGCCGCCGGCGGATCCAGGGCCGCAGGTGTGCGGCGATCCACTCGCGGTTGGCCCGCACTGACTCGAACCGACCCAGGGGCGGGAGCGCCTCCAGGGGCTGGCGCCAGTCGCGCAGGTCGGGCTCCAGACCTAGGGTCCAGGCGGCCTGGGCGGCGACGCGCGCGTGCCCCTCGGAGGAGAGGTGGATCCGGTCCACGCCCCACATCCGGGGGTCGCGCAGCGCGGCGAGGGTGTAGATGTCGACGACGTAGGAGCCGGTGCGCTGGCCGATGCCCCACAGGTGGGCGGTGTATTCGACCATCCGTGGGTGGACGCGGTTGACCAGCGGCGTGCTGGAGACGTCCGGCGCGGTGACGAGGATGACGTCGGCGCCGGTGGCTCGGATCCGGGAGGTGGCCTCTTCCAGCTTGCCCATCACCTCGGGCAGGGAGACCTTGGGCCGCAGCACGTCGTTGCCGCCGGCGGACAGGCTCACCAGGTCGGGCGTCAGGTCTAACGCCGGCTGCAGCTGCTCCTCGAGGATGGCGTCGATCAGCCGGCCGCGGATGGCCAGGTTGGCGTAACCGAACGGGACGTCGGCCTCGCCGTTGCGGCGCGCCAGCCGGTTGGCCAGCCGGTCGGCCCACCCCACGTACTCCCCCTCGCCCCGCGGGTCGGCGTCGACCATGCCCTCGGTGAACGAGTCGCCGAGCGCCACGAACCGCTGCCACCAGCGGGGCTCGGGGTGGTCTTGGAAGTCGGCCATGGGCTCAGGGTATGAGGTGGCGTGGGGTGCGTGGGGCCGCCCGTCGGGGATGGCTGGGCGTTGCGGCTGGACGCACAGCGCCCGGTCACCCCTGACGAGGGGACCGGGCGTGGCACAACGTGTCGGCGTCAGCTGGAGACGCGCTCCTTCAGCTTGGACCCGGCCTTGAAGGCGGGGGCCTTGCTCGCGGCGATCTGGATCTCGGCGCCGGTCTGCGGGTTGCGGCCCGTGCGGGCGGCGCGCTCACGCACCTCGAAGGTGCCAAAGCCGGGGAAGGACACCTTCTCGCCCTTGGCCAGCTCGGCGGAGATGGCCTCCAGGACGGAGCTGACAGCCTTCTCGGCAGCGGCCTGGGTCATGCCCGCTTCGCGGGCAACGGCCTCGACAATGACCTTCTTGCTCATGGGTACAGCCCTTTCATCGTGCTGATATGTCGGTCAACCGTAGGCAGACGGCGGGCTGCTTAGCCACCATGGGGGCCCGCGCGTCGCGGAAAATCCGCCGTAAAAGTGGCTTTCGGGCCCCAATCTAACCCTCTCGTCCCCCTACCGGCACCCACGGCGACGACGGAGCGTCGGCGGCGGCGTCGGGCCTGGGCGGTCCTGGAGCGGGTGGCCGCAGCCTCGGGCCGACTCCGACGGACGCGGGGCATACCCCCTGCGTCCGGGATAGACTGCCTAGGTCGCGCAGACGAAGTCCGGTGCAAATCCGGCACTGTCCCGCAACGGTGGAGTCCCCTGACCAGACCAGGTCACGGCGGACCAAGTCCGGTCGAACTGCCCGATGATCCGCAACCACTCGCCCTCGAGGACATAGGGCCGGTTCGGACGGCGGACCGGTGATCAGGTCCTGTCGCTCGAGACCAGCCACCTCGACCGACAGGAGACCAGATGACCCATCCTGCCCCCTTCACCCGCTCCCGCGCCGTTGCTGCGGCGCTCGCCCTGAGCCTGGCCCTGGCAGCGTGTGGTGACGACGCCGAGGACACCGACACCGCAGGCACTGACTCCACCGCCACCGACGACACCGCCACCGACGACACCGCCGAGGACACGGCAGCTGACGACACTGCTGCCGACACCGAGGACCCCACACAGGACGCCGACACCGAGGGCGCCACCGAGGACGCCGACACCAAGGACGCGGCGGCCGGCGACTTCCCGGTCACCGTCGACGCCGAGAACGGGGAGGTGACCATCGAGTCCCGCCCGGAGCGGATCATCTCGCTCTCGCCGTCCGCCACCGAGATCCTCTTCGCCATCGGCGCTGGTGACCGGGTCATCGCCGCCGACCAGTTCTCGACCTACCCCGAGGAGGCCCCGGCGACCGACCTGTCTGGCTGGGACCCCAACGTGGAGGCGATCGTCGGCTACGAGCCCGACCTGGTCCTGATCGCCAACGACTCCAACGACCTGGTTGCCTCGCTCGAGGCTCTCGACATCCCGGTCCTGGCCAACTCCGCCCCCGCCGACATCGAGGGCGGCTACGACGTCGTCGCCGCCATGGGGATGGCCACCGGGGAGATCGACGGCGCCGCCAGCGTCAATGAGGAGATGCGCGCCGAGCTGGAGGAGGCCTTCGAGGCCGCGCCAGAGGACCAGCAGATCCGCGTCTACCACGAACTGGACGACACCTTCTTCTCCGTGAGCAGCCACAGCTTCATCGGCTCTGTCTACGAGCAGATGGGCGCGGTCAACATCGCTGACGATGCCGACACGGACGCCACCGGCTACCCCCAGCTGACCGAGGAGGCCATCGTCGAGGCCGACCCTCAGCTCATCGTGATCACCGACCAGGTCACCTACACCGCCGAGGACGTCGCGAACCGTCCGGGCTGGTCGCAGATCGAGGCGGTGCGGAACGGCAACATCGTCACCGTCGACGCCGACATCGCCTCGCGCTGGGGCCCTCGCCTGCCCCAGCTGGTCGAGCTGGTCGCCGAGGCGATGAACTCGGTGGCCGCACCGGTTGGGCGCTGACCGGCACGCGGCGACCGAACCCCACTGACCGCAGACCGACACGATGAAGTCGACGACCCCCTCCACGCGCGCGCAGCCCGCGCCGGACGCCCTTGAGGCGTCCGTCACCAAGGCCTTCCGGCTGCCGGTCAGCGCTCTGCTGGGCACCTTGGCCCTGCTCCTGCTCGCCGTGCTCGCCTCCGCAAGCCAAGGCGCGGCCGGGCTGCCGGTGGAAGGGGTCGTCCGCGCGCTCGCCGACACGCTGCCCGGGGTGGGCGTCGAGCAGACGCTGACTCCCCAGCAGGAGCAGGTGCTGTGGCAGATCCGGCTGCCGCGCACCGTGCTGGCCGCACTGGTGGGAGGCAGCCTGGCCGTCGCCGGGGCCGGCTACCAGGGTGTCTTCCGCAACCCGCTCGCCGACCCCTACCTGCTCGGCGTGTCCGCCGGGGCCGGACTGGGCGCGGTCCTGGCCCTGGGTTTCGGCCTCGACCTGTCCTGGGGCCCCATCGCTGCGCTGCCGATGGCCGCCTTCCTCGGCGCGCTCGTCGCGGTGACCGGATCGGTGCTGGTCGCCCGCGCCTCCTTCCGGGACCCGGCGACCCTCTTGCTGGCCGGCGTCGCGATGGCGGCCCTCTTCTCCGCCGCTCAGACCTACGCCCTGACTCGCCTGGACGAGACACGCGCCCGTGAGGTGCTGTCCTGGCTGTTCGGCCGGCTGGCCACCCACGGCTGGCAGCCGGTCGCGATGCTGCTGCCGTATGTGGTCCTGGCCGGCGCCGTCCTGCTGCTGCACGCCCGTCACCTGGACGTGCTGCGGCTCGGCGACGACGAGGCCAGGTCGCTGGGGCTCAGCCCGGCTCGCTCCCGCCTGGTCGTGGTCACCGCGGCCACCCTGATCACCGCGGCCGCGGTGTCGGTCAGCGGGCTGATCGCCTTCGTGGGCCTCGTCACCCCGCACGTGGTGCGACTGCTCGTCGGCCACTCCTACCGGCTCGTCGTGCCGCTGTCGGCCGTCCTCGGCGCAACCTTCCTGGCCTTCGTGGACATCGGCGCCCGCACCCTGGTCGCCCCCGCCGAGCTGCCGGTCGGGGTCATCACCGCATTTATCGGGGCGCCGTTCTTCTGCTTCGTGCTGTGGAGAGGCAAGGCCAGCCCATGAACCCACCCGCATCCGCTCCCACCGCTTCGGCCCCGACCCCCCTGCGCCCGACCCACGCCCTGCGCACCCACGACGTGCGGGTGGCCTTCCACGGGAACGAGGTGGTCCGTGGCGTGGACCTGGAGCTGCGCGCCGGCGAGTGGCTGGGTCTGATCGGGCCCAACGGCTCGGGCAAGTCGACCTACCTGCGCAGCCTGCTCGGCCTGGTCCCGCGCACCGGCACCGTGGAGCTCGGCGATGGCCGGGTGCCCGACCCGACCGACCTGTCCTTCATGCCCCAGGCACCCGAGCTGCCGCCGGGCATGACCGTCGTCGAGTACGTGCTGCTGGGCCGCACCGCCCACCTGGGCTGGCTGCGGGCGGAGTCCGTGCAGGACCGGCAGATCGTCACCAGCGTCCTGCGCCGGCTGGGGCTGGCCTCGTTCGCCGATCGGCAGGTGCGCAGCCTGTCCGGCGGAGAGGCCCAGCGGGTGGTCATCGCACGGGCCCTGACCCAGCAGGCCCCCGTGCTGCTGCTCGATGAGCCCACCAGCGCTCTGGACGTCGGTCATTCCGTCGAGGTGCTGGAGATGGTCGACGAGCTGCGCCACCAGGACGGCCTCACTGTCGTCGCGGCCATGCATGACCTCGGCATGGCCGCCCGGTATGCCGACCGGCTTCTGCTGCTGGAGCGCGGGGCGCCCCAGGCCCTCGGTTGCCCCGAGGAGGTCCTCGACCCCGCGCTGCTGACCCGCGTGTACGGCCACCCGATCCGGGTCGTCGAGCTCGAGGGGCACATCGTCGTGGTCCCCGCGCCTCGGCCCGCCCGGCCGGCGCGGGAACCGCACACCACCATCGACCTGCAGTCCCGACGCACGGAGGAGATCTCGTGACCACCACCAGTCCCGCACCCAGCCTCGCTACGACTGGCGCGAGCTGAGTGGCACCGACTACTGAGGGGACCGGACCCGCATCGTCACGACCCCGTCCCGCGCAGGGGGCGGCACGGGGTCGTGGCGCTGCGCTCATGGTGGTGGGCACCACCAGCGGCGCAGGCAAGTCCACGCTCGTTACCGCCCTGTGCCGCGCGCTGGCCCGAACCGGGCTCGAGGTGGCGCCGTTCAAGGCGCAGAACATGTCCAACCACGGTGCCGTCACCCCCGACGGCGGCGAGATCGGGCGGGCGCAGGCGATGCAGGCCCTCGCGGCCCGGGTCGAGACCGACCGGCGGATGGGGCCGGTGCTGCTCAAGCCCTCCGGGGCCCGCACCTCACACCTGGTCGTCCTCGGCGAGGAGGTGGGGGTCGCCGACGCGGTCGGGTATGGCGAGCGCGCCGCCCGGTTGCGTCCCGTCGTCCTGGCGGCCCTGCAGTCGCTGCGGGCCGAGCATGAGGTGACCGTCCTCGAGGGTGCCGGGGGTGCGGCGGAGATCAACCTGCTGGACCGCGACCTGGTCAACCTGCCCCTGGCCGCCGCGGCCGGCGTCCCGGCCGTGCTGGTCGTCGACATCGAGCGGGGCGGTGCGTTCGCGGCGGCCTACGGCACCTGGGCGCTGCTTCCAGAACGCCTGCGCGCGTGCCTGCGCGGCGTCGTCATCAACTCCTTCCGCGGCGACGTCTCCCTCCTGGAGCCGGGCCTGCGGGACCTGGAGAAGCGAACGGGCATACCCGTCCTGGGGGTGCTTCCGCACCTGGGTGAGCACCTGATGCTGGGGGTGGAGGACTCCCTCGACCTCACGGCTGCCCCACCCTCGGCACCCCGGTCGGGCCCGACGGGCCGTCCGGTCCGGGTCGGCGTGGTCCGGCTGCCGCACCTGGCCAACCCCTCGGACCTGGACCCGCTCGTCCTCGAGCCCGGTGTCGAGCTGCGCTGGGCAAGCGCCCCTGGCGACCTGACCGACGTCGACCTCGTGGTCCTGCCGGGCAGCCGGTCCACGGTCGCCGACCTGGGTTGGCTGCGGGAGCGCGGGCTCGACCGGGCGCTGGCAGACCTGCGCCGCGACGCGGACGGGCCGTTCGTGCTGGGCATCTGCGCCGGCTACCAGATGCTGGGGCACACGATCCACGACCAGATCGAGTCGGAGGCCGGCACGGTGACCGGTCTCGGGTTGCTGCCCGTGCGGACCGTTTTCACCTCCCCCAAGACCGTCCGCCGTGCCCACGGTGTCGTGGACAACCGGCCGGGCACCCCGGTGGCGGGTTACGAGATCCGTTGGGGCAGACCGGAAGCGGTGCACGGGGAGGATGGCGAGCCGTGGCTCCGGCTCACTGACGAGGATGACGAAAACGACGGGCGGGCCGAGGGCCGCATCAGCAGCGACGGCCGGGTGCGGGGCACCTCCCTGCACGGCGTCCTCGACGCCGACGCCCTGCGGCACGGCCTGCTCCGGGCTGTCGCCGCTGCCCGGGGCCGCACCTTCAGCCCGGCTGCCCAGCCCTACGCGCAGGCCCTTGACACCCACGTCGACCACCTGGCCGACTGGGTCGAGGAGCATCTGGACCTGCCAACGTTGCTCGACCTGGCCCGCTGCGCCACCCGGGTCGAGGACGCGCCGGGTTGGTGAGCAGGATGGTCGACGTGGTGCACCTCATCGAACGGGACGGGGCATTGCTCTTCCCCGTGCCCCCAGGCTGGCTCGCACTGAGCTCGGCCTCCGTCGGGGGTGGTCTGGTCTGGCCCCGGCTCGTGGTCAACCTCGGGGTCGGCGACGGGTTCCTGCGCACCGACCTCGACACGTATGTCGGGGAGCGGCTGGCTGCCCTGGGGCGAGATGATGCGCCGGTGGTGGCCCTGCTCACCGCGGCCGATGTGCGGTGCTGGACCGGCGGCGAGGCGGACGGTGTCCAGGCCTGGGCGACGGTCGCGGCCTCGAAGCCGACCTGGGCCGCACGGCCGGGCGGCCTGGGCGTGCGTCTGGACGAGGACCTGCCTCCGGAGCCGGGCACCGTCAACATCGTCGTCACCGTCCCTGCCCCGCTCACCGGCTCCGCCCTCGTCCAGGCCGTGGGCACCGTCACCGAGGCCAAGGCCCAGGCGCTGCTGCACGCGGGGGTGCCCGGGACCGGCACGGCCAGCGACGCGATCGTCGTGCTCTGCCCCGACGCGGTGGAGGGCCGCCCGCCGGTGCCCTTCGCCGGGGTCCGTTCTCCCTGGGGCCACCGGGTGGCTGAGGCGGTGCGCCAGGCGGTCAGCACCGGTATGCAGGTCAACCCCTGGCCGCGCGTCGCCGCGGACCCCGACCCGGAGCGGATCTGGTGAGCAGGCAGGCGGCGAGCAGACCTCCGGTGAGCGGGCAGCCGGCGGCGCGCGGGTTGCGCCTCGGCGGGCGCGCACTCGGCGTCACCCTCGGACTGACCCTCGACCGGCTGCTCGGTGAGCCTCCGGACGCCTGGCACCCGGTGGCCTGGTTCGGCACGACCATGGGCCGGGTGGAACGGTGCTTGTATGCCGATGCCCGCCTACCCGGTGCGGCCTACGCGCTGGTCGGGGTCGGGGTGGGTGCCGGGGCCGGCTGGGCGCTGGACCGCCTGGGTCGCAGGCTGCCGGGGCACGGGACGGCAGCGGTAGCGACCGCCGTCGGGTTGGCCTGCGCGGGCAGGATGCTGCGCGAGACCTCGGCGCGGATCGAGGACCGGCTCGGTGCCGGTGACCTCGACGGGGCACGCGAGCTGCTGCCGTGGCTGGTGGGCAGGGACCCGAGCGCTCTCGACGCGGGCGGCGTGTCGGCCGCGGTCGTGGAGTCGCTGGCGGAGAACACCGTCGACGCCGTCGTGGCACCGGTCTTCTGGGGGCTGGTGGCCGGGGCGCCCGGTGTGCTGGCGCACCGGGCGGTCAACACGATGGACGCGATGGTGGGTCACCGCAGCACGCGCTACGCCCGGTTTGGGACGGCTGCTGCCCGTCTCGACGACGCCATGGCGTGGGCGCCCGCGCGAGTCTTCGCCGCGCTCGTCGCGGTCCTGGCCGTGGCGCCACCCAGGGCGGGCCGTGACGTGCTGGCGACCGTGCGCCGGGATGCTCCCGCACACCCCTCCCCCAACTCGGGCGTGGCCGAGAGCGCCGCCGCCGCCGCCCTCGGGGTGGAGCTGGGCGGGCCGCTGCGGTACGGCGACCGGGTGGAGAACCGGCCACGTCTGGGGGACGGGCCCCGGCCCGACCACTCGACGATCCGGGCGGCTCGGCGCCTGGTCGACCGCGTCGAGATCACCGCCGCCGCTCTGTGCGTGGTGCTGGCCGCCGTGGTGGCGGGCCACACCAGCCGCACCCGCCCGCAGAGCCCATACGAAGAAAGCCCATACGAAGAGAGCCCACGATGAGCCTGACCTTCCTGACCGGCGGCGCCCGCAGCGGCAAGTCTGCCCTGGCCGTGCGCCGGGCCCAGGGCTCCGGCTTGCCGGTGGTCTTCGTCGCCACCGGCCAGGCGCGTGATGAGGAGATGACCGACCGGATCGCCCGGCACCAGGCAGAACGGCCCGAGGGCTGGGAGACGGTCGAGGCGCCCGTCGCCCTGGTCGACGCCGTGCGCGGGCTACCTGCCGACCGCTGTGTCGTCGTCGACTGCCTGTCGCTGTGGGTGAGCAACCTGATGGAGCACGGTGACGACGAGGCCACCACGGTGAGCCGGGCGCTGGCACTGGGCCGCTGGGCGGCCGCATACCCGGGCAGCGTGATCGTGGTGACCAACGAGGTCGGGCTCGGGATCGTCCCCATGCACCCGGTGAGCCGGGACTACCGTGACCGGCTGGGACGGGTCAACGCGATCCTGTCCCGGCATGCCCACCGCGCCCAGCTCGTCGTCGCCGGGCGCACCCTGACCCTGGACCCACTGGAGGAGCGATGAGCGCAGAGGGAACGACCCCCAGCCCCCGCGAGCTGATCGAGCAGACGCTGCAGCAGATCCGCCCGCTGGACCATGAGGCCGGCGCCGCCGCGGCGGGGGCCATGGACGGCAAGGTGAAACCGTTGGGCAGCCTGGGCCAGCTGGAGACCCTCGCGGCCAGGCTCGCCGGGATCCAGGCGACCACGGAGCCGCACGTGGAGGCGCCGGCAGTGGTCATCTGCGCGGGCGACCACGGGATCACGGCGACCGGGGTGAGCGCGTACCCCCAGGAGGTGACCGCGCTGATGCTCGGCGGTTTCGCCGCGGGGACGGCCGCTGTCGGGGTGCTGGCCCGCGAGGCTGGCATCCGGCTCCTCGTCGCCGACCTCGGGGTGATCCAGGCGCCCGTCATCGAGTCTGGCCAGAACGTCGTGCTGGATCGTCGTGTCCGCGCGGGGACGGCGAACTCCTTGGAGGGGCCGGCGATGACTCTGGCGCAGGCCCAGCAGGCCGTCGCCCATGGGGTCGGGCTTGCCGACCTGCTCATCGACGACGGTGCCGACCTGATCGGCCTGGGTGAGATGGGCATCGGCAACACGACCGCGGCGAGCGCCCTGACCGCCTCCCTCCTCGATCGCGACCCGGCCCGCGTGACCGGCCCGGGCACCGGGGTCACCGGCGAGGCCCTGACAGCCAAGATCGCCGCAGTCGACGCCGTGCTGCGCCGCCATGGCGACCTGGATGATCCGTGGCAGATCTTGGCCGCCGTGGGCGGGCTGGAGATCGCGGCGCTCACCGGGGTGGTGCTGCGCTGCGCGGCCCGGCGCGTGCCGGTCCTGCTGGACGGCTTTGTCGCCACCGCGGCGGCGCTGGTCGCCTGGCGGATCGAGCCCCGCAGCGCCGACGCGATGATCGCCGCGACCTTGTCGCCGGAGCCCGGCCACGCGGTGCAGCTGGAGGCTCTGGGGCTGGAGCCGGTGCTGCGGCTCGGGATGCGCCTGGGTGAGGGCAGCGGGGCGGCGCTGGCCGTCCCCATCCTGCGCTCGGCCGCAGCGGTGCTGCGGGACATGGGCAGCTTCGCCGACCTCGGCCTGGCGGACGAGAAGCCGACGGCCTGACGTGAGGCCGCGGGACAGCAGGGCCAGCACCGGGGGCGAGAGCGACCGGTGAGCGTCCTCGGGTCCTTCCTGGACGCCGTCGCCTTTCTGACCAGGGTGCCGGTGCCGCCTCGGCGGCGGTTCGACCTGGCCCGCGCGGCCTGGGCCTTCCCCGTGGTGGGCGGACTGCTGGGGTTGCTCCTGGGCACGCTCGGGGTGCTGGCGGCCGACCCGCTCGGCTGGTTCGTCGCGGCCGTGGTGGTCGTCGCCGTCGAGGTGGTCCTCACCGGCGCGCTGCACCTGGACGGGCTGGCCGACTGCGCCGACGGGACGGGGGGCGCTGACCGGCAGGCCCGGCTGCGGATCATGAAGGACCACTCGGTCGGGGTGTATGGAGTGGCTGCGGTCGTCCTGGATGTGCTCTTGAAGGTGGCCCTGATCGGTGGCCTGCTGCAGACCACCGCTCCTGGCGTGGCCATGATCACCATGACCCTGGCATGGACGCTGTCCCGCGCAGCGATGCTCCCGCTGGCGGCATGGCTGCCCTACGCCCGGGACGAGGGGACCGGACGCAGCCTGGTGGAGGGCCTGTCGGCCGGACGGCTATGGGCCGGGGTGCTGGTGGCGGCGGTGTGCGGCGGTGCGGCCACCTGGGCCGGCACCGGCCTCACCGGAGCCGGGGTCTGGATCCTCCCCCTCGCGCTGCTGCTCGCCGCCGCTCTCACCGCCCTGCTGGTCGGTGCCTGGGCGCGACGGACGCTGGGCGGGGTGACCGGGGATGTCCTCGGTGCCACCGCCGAGGTCACGCTGCTCGCTGCGCTGCTGGTCGGCGCCCTGCTGCTGGCCTGACCCGACTGCGCTCCCGTGCGTCTCGCCGAGCTCGCCGAGGTGCACCAGGGCGTCGCCCCGGTTGGCCAGCGGGGCCTCGGACCGCCCGATGACCACACCCGTGCGGTCGGCCTTGACGATGGCCAGCCGCTTGCCGAAGGAGTTGAACAGCTCGCCGAGCCGGTCTCCCTCCTTGACGTGTTGGCCCAGAGCGACGTCCATGTGCACGATGCCGGTCCGGCGGGCCCGGACCCAGCCCGAGCGCCAACAGACGTCGCTGGGGCGGGCCGGATCGACGGCCGGCTCGGGCGGGTCGATCATCCCGAGCGTGGCCAGCACCCGCAGCACCCCGTCCACACCGGGAAGGATCGCCCACTCATCGAAGCGCCAGGCCTCCCCGGCCTCGTAGAGCAGCACCCGGGCACCGGCCTCCCGGGCGGCCGAGCGCAGCGACCCGTCCCGCAGCCGGGCGTGGTACATCACCGGCGCCCCGAAGGCCTCCGCGAGCTCACGGGTGCGCGGGTCCTCCAGGTCGCAGCGGATCTGGGGCAGGTTGGTGCGCCGGTCCGAGCCGGTGTGCAGGTCGATCCCGACGTCGCACTTTGCGATGACCTCCTGCATGAACAGGTGGGCAATCCGGCCGGCGAGCGAGCCCCGCGCCGAGCCCGGAAAGCTGCGGTTGAGGTCGCGCCGGTCCGGCAGGTAGCGGTCCCCGGTCATGACACCCAGCACGTTGACGATGGGGACGGCGATGACGGTGCCGCGGATCCTCCTCGGGTCCAGCTGACCCATCACCCGGCGGACGATCTCGATGCCGACGACCTCGTCGCCGTGGATCGCAGCGTTGACCCACACGGTCGGGCCGTCCTCGCGGCCGTGCAGCACGTGCACCGGCAGGCTCACCTCGGCACCGGTGACCAGCCGGGAGATCGGCAGGCTGACCTCGCGCCGAGAGCCGGCCCGCACCCTGACCTCACCGATGGCGAAGGACGGACGCAGCCGCCGACGCTCGCTCATCCGCGGCCCCAGTTGCGGCGCCGCAGGTCTCGCGGCGGACGACCGCCAAGGTAGGACCGCGCCGGGTCGACGAGGTAGCCCTGCACGAGCGCCTCCCGACCCACGAGCATCCGGAAGCCCATCTCGTCGCGGCCGGTGAGCGTCACCTCGGCCGGGACGGTGCGCCCGCCGAGGACCAGAGGCAGGAGCACGACATACCTCTCCTCGGCGTGGCCGGAGGAGGACCGGACCGTGCGCGAGTCGTGCACAGGCAGCTCCACGACCACCTCGTCCTCGGCGGTCGCCTGCCACGGGTGGACGCCGAACCGGACCCAGTCGTGCCCGTCGCGGGTGATGGCGCGCAGGTCGAAGGCGTGCAAGGAGGAGGTCTTGGCGCCGGTGTCGACCTTGGCCTTGACCCAGTCCACCCCGACCTGCGGCAGGCGCACCCATTCCCGCCAGCCGACGACGGTCTGCTCTGTGGTGTGATGGGCTCGCTCCGACACCAGCCCATCCTCTCAGGAAGCCGTGATGAAGCTCGCCATCCTCTCCCGGTCGCTGCGCGCCTACTCCACCCAGCGCCTGCGCACCGCCGCCCTCGACCGGGGTCACCAGGTCAAGGTGCTGGACACCCTGCGCTTCGGGATCGACCTCACGGGCGAGGAGCCGGACCTGTCCTTCCGGGGCAGGCAGTTGTCGAGCTACGACGCGGTCCTGCCCCGGATCGGGGCATCGGTCACCTACTTCGGCACCGCGGTCGTGCGGCAGTTCGAGCAGATGGACGTCTACACGCCCAACACCGCCAACGGCATCATGAACAGCCGGGACAAGCTGCGCGCCACGCAGATCCTGTCCCGCCACGCGATCGCGATGCCGGCCACCGCGTTCGTGCGCAACCGCGACGACGTGCGCAGCGCGATCGCGATGGTGGGCGGGGCGCCGGTCGTCATCAAGCTGCTGGAGGGCACGCAGGGCATCGGGGTCATCCTGGCCCCGACCGCCAAGGTCGCTGAGGCGATCATCGAGACTCTGCACGGCACCAACCAGCAGGTCCTCATCCAGCACTTCGTCAAGGAGTCCAAGGGCAAGGACATCCGCGCCCTCGTCGTCGGAGACCGGGTGGTCGCGGCGATGCGGCGGCGCGCCCAGGGCGACGAGTTCCGCTCCAACGTCCATCGTGGGGGCAGCGTCGAGGGGGTCGACCTGGACCCCGCCTACGCCGAGGTCGCGGTCCGTGCCGCCCACATCATGGGGCTGCGGGTCGCGGGCGTGGACATGCTGGAGGGCGACGAGGGCCCGCTGGTCATGGAGGTCAACTCCTCCCCCGGCCTGCAGGGCATCGAGGCGGCAACCAAGCTGGACGTGGCCGGCGCGATCGTCGACTACATCGCCGACCAGGTCGGCTTCCCGGACATCGACGTGCGCCAGCGCCTTGCCGTCTCGACCGGGTATGGCGTGGCCGAGATCGCGGTGATGTCTGGCTCAGACATGATCGGCAAGACGCTCGGGGAGTCCGGCCTGCGGGAGAACGACATCCAGGTGCTCACCCTGCACCGCGGCACGCGGGTGGTGCCCAACCCGCTGCCGGGCAAAGAGCTCGAGGACGGCGACCGGCTGCTCTGCTTCGGCCGGCTGGAGAACATGCGCTCCCTCATCCCGGCCCGCTCCCGCCGCCCGCGACGGGTGCGCCGGCTGCCCAAGAACCCGCTCCTGGAGCACGAGACCGCCTCGTAGGCGGATGCCAAACCTGGAGCCGCCGCGTCGTGGTGTCGCGGCTACAGGGCCCCGGGTGCCTCAGCGCTGCGCGGCGGCGTCCAGCGCCTCGGCGATGGGGGTCGGCCCGTTGACGAACTCGATCATCACGCCGCCCAGGTCGTCGCGCTCGACCACGGCCGCCAGGACGCGCGCCACGTCGGCACGGGAGACCTGTGACTCCCCGACCACCGAGGGGTCGCGGTCGGTGTCGTCCGGGCCGTAGCCGACGACCAGCAGGTGCCCGGTCGGGGCCTCCAGGGACAGCGCCCCGGGCGCGACGATCGTCCACGCGAGATCGGTGCCGCGCAGGTGCTCGTCAGCGGCCGCCTTGGCCTCGGCATAGGCGAAGAAGGGGTTGTCCTCCGGCACACCGTGGTCGGTGGTCGCGCCGAGGTAGGAGACGATCAGGTAGCGCGCGACCCCGGCCGCCGACGCGGCGTCCATGGTCCGGATAGCCGCGTCGCGGTCGACCGCGAAGGTGCGCTCTGGATCCCCACCGCCCGCGCCGGCCGACCAGAGGACCACGTCGTGACCGCGCAGCAGCTCGGTCAGCTCCTCCGTCGACAGCGACTGCACGTCGGCCACCACGGGGGTGGCCCCGAGCTCGGCGATGTCAGCCTGCTGGTCCGGGTTGCGGATGATCGCATCGACCTCGTGGCCTGCCCGGCTCAACAGCGGGTGCAGCTCAAGGGCGATCTTGCCGTGTCCTCCGATAATGGCGATACGCATATCAGGTCAGCGCACCGCGCGCCCTCGATGTTCCCGCGGGTGCGTGAGGACCCAAATGATGGCCTGTCCTCGACAGGTGGGCGCAGGGCAGCGGGACGAGGCGAAACTCCGGCGGATCATCGAGGGGTCGGCCGTCACCGTGCGGGTGGCTGACCGCCAGCCGGTCTCAGCTGGCCTTCCCGGCTTCCTCGCTGCGGTAGATCGCTTCCCGCTCGTCCTCGGTCAGCCCGCCCCACACGCCGTAGGGCTCGCGAACGCGCAAGGCGTGCGCGCGGCAGGTGTCCAGGACCGGACAAGTGCCGCAGACCGCCTTGGCCCGCTGGACGCGGCGCTCCCGCGAGGGGCCGCGCTCCCCTTCGGGGTGGAAAAAGATGTCGGGGCTGGCGTCGCGGCAGGCACCATTCTGCTGCCATTCCCACACCTCGACCATCGGCTCCAAGGCCTCAGACTGGGTCATCGTCAACCACCTCCTTCACGCACTCAACCCCAGAACTGTGCCGAAGGTTACCGATCTGGCCAAAACCAGAGTAAAGATCACCCCTGAGGGTGCAAAACGGGGCTGGCCAGGGCAGTCCTACCCGGCACGGGGCCGGGCCGGCGGCCGCTCAAGGTCCGGTCCAGGTCGAGCCTGCGCACGGCGAACGCGTCGGTGAGATAGCTCTGCCGCATCCGCCACGGGTCCCGGTCACCCTGGCTGGGCAGCAGGCCCTCGGCCCGGCGCAGGTAGCCGGCGTCCAGGCCCATGAGCCTGCGCCGGTCCACCCCGGGCTCGTCCGCGGGGGCGACGACGGCATACCCCCGCTGCTGCATCCAGGAGAGCACCCGTGCGACCAGGCGCGCGGTGAGGTCCGCCCGCAGGGTCCAGGAGGCGTTGACGTAGCCGACCGTGAAGGCGAAGTTGGGCAGGCCGGTGATCATGGCGCCGGCCCAGACCAGCTGCTCGCCCAGCTGCACCGGTATGCCGTCCACCTGCGGCTCGATCCCGCCCGCTACCTGGACGCGCAGGCCGGTGGCGGTGACCACGACGTCGGCGGGCATGACCTCCCCGGTGCTCAGCCGCACGCCCCCCGGGACGACCCGGTCGATGGTGCCGGTGACGATCCGCGCCCGGCCGCTGCGCAGGGCGGCGAAGAAGTCGCCGTCGGGCGCGGCGCAGAGCCGCTGGTCCCAGGGTGCGTAGGGCGGGGTCAGGTGGGCATCCACGTAGTCCCGCGCGGCGTCGTCACCGCCCAGGGCCTGGACCGCCCGGCCGGTCAGCACCCGGCTGGCCAACCCCGGTGCGCCCCGCATCGCTGCCCACAGCGCGGACCCGATCAGCACGTTCTTGGCCCGCGCGGCCCGGTGGGCCGGCCCCGGGGGCAGTAGCTGGCGGGCTCGGTCGGCGAACCGGTCGCGGGAGGGGATCGAGCCGACCCACGTGGGGGTGCGCTGGAGCATCGTCACCTGCGTCGCGGCCTGGCCGTCCTCGCCCGGCCCGGCCAGTGCCGGGACCAGGGTGACCGCCGTCGCTCCGGAGCCGATCACCACGACGTGGCGCCCGTCGTAGTCGAGATCCTCCGGCCAGAACTGCGGGTGCACCACGTGGCCGGAGAAGTCCTCCAGCCCGGGGATCTGCGCGTCGTGCGGGTCGTCGTAGGAGTAGTAGCCGGTGCAGACGTGCAGAAACCGGCAGGTCCGCTCCTGGCGGCCGTCAGGGGTCTCGACGGTGAGCGTCCAACGGGCGGCTGCGTTGTCGAAGGAGGCCCCGATCACCTTGTGCCGAAGCCGGATCCTCCGGTCGATGCCGTGCTCGGCGGCGGTCCGCCGCAGGTAGTCGAGGATCTGTGACCCAGAGCCGATCGCCTCCTGCTCGCGCCAGGGGGCGAACGGGTAGGCAAGGGTGAACATGTCGGAGTCGGACCGCACGCCGGGGTAGCGGAAAAGGCTCCACGTGCCGCCCAGGTCGTCCTGGGCCTCGAGGACCTCCAGCCGCAGGTGCGGCAGCGCCGTCAGCAGTCGGTGCGCGGCCCCGATCCCGGACAACCCGGCGCCCACGACCACGACGTCGGCGTCCACCGGCGCGCCGAGGTCGGCCAGCGCGGTCATCCGCGCAACGACGCAGTCACGCCGGCCAGAAGGACGCCGCGGTCACGGCGACCCTCAGGGGTGGGCAGGAGCACGTGCACGTGCGGAGAGCCCTTCGCCGCGTGGACGGTGATGTCCGTGCCGGCCTCCTGGCACCGGCGCTGCAGAACCGCGACGTCGGGCCAGCAGATGTCCCGGGTGCCGGAGTAGACGTGGATCGGGGGCAGGCCGGAGAGGTCGGCGAAGAGCGGGCTGACCCGCGGGTCCTGCAGGTCGCGGTCGCCGGCCCAGGCCTCCATCAGCGGCGCGGTGCCGGCCCGCGAGAGCCACGGGTCGGAGGGCTCCACCTCGGCGATGCCGGGGTTGGACTGGCTGAGGTCCAGGGCGGGGCTGATCAGGGTCACCCCCACGAGCCTTGGGTCGCCGCGCAGGTGCTGGGCGGCCAGCAGCGCGATCGCGCCGCCGGCGGAGTCGCCGGCGAGGTGAATGCGCACGACCGCCCGGTCGCCGCCGTCCCGGTGTCCGTCACCGTCCCGGCCGGTGACCTGCTCCACCACCGCGTCGACGAGAGCGAAGATCTCCTCCCCCGTGTGCTGCGGCGCCCGGCCGTAGTGCGGCACGTACACCGGCGCACCCGTGGCGTCGGCCAGGTCGCCGACCAGGTCCCAGTGCTGGCGGGCGATGCCGTGCACGAAAGCGCCGCCGTGGAAGTAGACCACCGCGGTCCCCGGCATGGTCACGGTCGTCGGCGACGGCCGGACCCGGTCGAGGACGTGCCGGCCGGGGACGGGCAGGGCTCGCCGCCGCACCCTCGCGCGCAGCCGGCCCGGGGGTGAGGCAGGCGCCTTCCCGCGGGTCAGCAAGCGCAGTCCACGTGTCCGGGTGGCCATCGCCGGGTGCAGGACCAGGCGCAGGTAGGTCACGACGCCCCGGTTCGCCCAGCTGGTCATGGCCTTGACGTTAGCGGGCCGTCCGCCGACCTCCTACGCTGGTCGGATGCCGACATCACCCGCCTGGCCGGAGCACGCGATCTTCTGGCACGTCTACCCGCTCGGGTTCACCGGTGCCCCGGTGAGCGGGGAGGAGGCGAAGGCTGCGAATGCCCCCGGGGCGATGCCATACCCGCGCTTGCGGCACCTCACCCGGTGGCTGGACCACCTGGTGGAGCTGGGCTGCAACGGGCTGTTGCTCGGTCCGGTCTTCGCCTCGGCGGGGCACGGCTACGACACCCTCGACCACCGGCGGATCGACCCGCGACTGGGGACCGAGGAGGACTTCGCCGCGCTCGTCGGCGGCTGTCGCGCCCGCGGCGTGCGACTGGTCCTCGACGGGGTCTTCAACCACCTGTCCGCCGAGCACCCCGTCGTGCAGCGGGCGATGGAGGCCGGGCCGGACTCCGAGGCGGGGCGGTGGATCCGGTGGGTGGACGGCTACCCGCGGTGGTTCGAGGGGCACTCGACGCTGGTCGAGCTGGACCTGGCCCACCCTCCGGTCCGCGACGCGGTGGCCGGGGTGATGACGCACTGGCTGGAGCAGGGGGCGGACGGATGGCGGCTGGACGCCGCCTACGCGCCGGGCGCCGAGGTATGGCGTCCCGTCATCGACCGGGTGCGCGCCGCCCACCCGGAGGCCTGGGTCGTGGGTGAGGTCATCCACGGGGACTACCCTGCCTTCGTGGCGGGCTCGGGCGTGGACTCGGTGACCCAGTACGAGCTGTGGAAGGCGATCTGGTCCGCGCTGGTCGACACGAACCTCTACGAGCTGGACCACGGGCTGGGGCGGCACGACGACTTCCTGGAGACGTTCCTGCCGCAGACGTTCGTGGGCAACCACGACGTCACGCGGATCGCCTCGCGGGTCGGCGAGGACGGGGCGGTGCTGGCCCTGGCCGTGTTGATGAGCGTCGGCGGGGTGCCCTCGGTCTACTACGGGGACGAGGAGGGTTATACCGGCGTGAAGGAGGACCGGGCCGGCGGGGACGACGCGGTGCGCCCGCGGTTTCCCCAGGACCCGGGTGAGCTGGCGCCATGGGGCCAGCAGGTGCACCGCGCGCACGTCGACCTGATCGGCCTGCGGCGCCGGCACCCCTGGCTGGTGCGCGCGCGGACGAAGACCGTGTCGTTGGCCAACGAGCACCTCGTCTACCGGTCGGTGGGCGCCGACGGGCAGTGGCTGGAGGTGGAGCTGGACCTGCGGGAGGGTGCGCACCGGGCGCAGGTCCGGGACGCGGAGGGCCAGCGGCTCTGGGCGTGGGGATGAACGTCCGGTCGTCCTGACGGCATGACGCGGACCCCGCGTGCGGGGCGTCGCTAACGACGGGCGACGGCCAGGAAGACCGCGAAGACCTCGCCGTGCTTGACCAGGGTGGTGCAGTCGTCGACGGTGACGTCGGTGAAGCCGGCCGCCCGCAGCTGACGCGCGAGGCCGTGGCGGTCGAAGCCGTCGTGCCCGTCGAAGTCGTGCAGGTGGGCGTGAAACCGCCCGTCGTCGCTGTCGAGGTCGGCGACCGCGAGGTGCCCGCCGGGGACCAGGAGGCGGTGCAGGCCCGCCAGCACGGGCGCGAGGTCGGGGATGTGGTGCAGGACGAGGCTGGAGACCACTAGGTCGAAGTTCTCCTCGGGGAGGGTTACCTCGGGGTCGGTGAGGTCGAGATCCCACACCCGGGTGCCTTCGGGCAGCGCTCCGTCGGCCACCTTCCGCTCGGCGACCTGCCGCATACCGGAGGAGCTGTCGGCCAGGGTGAGCCGGCCCACGGCGCCCTGCAGCGCCTGGGCGACCAGGCCGGTGCCGGCGCCGTACTCCAGCAGCCCCTCCCGGCCGGTCAGCGGGACGGCCGCTCGGACGGCGTCTGCGATCTGGCGCGCCCGGTCCACCTTGTCCTGGTCGTCGTAGTCCTGCGCGATGCCGTCGAAGTGCTCCCGGGTCATAGGGTCAGCCTGCCACGGTGACGGGTGGGCCTGGGGCGACCGCGGGGTGTTCGGGGCGGGACCGACCGAGCCCGGGACCGGGCGGTGGCCCCTACGTCAGTCCTCAGCCCGTAGCGGGAACAGCTGCCGATAGACCTTCACCGTCCGGGTGCCCTCGTCGCCGTGCTCCTCGCGGGCGGCCCGCGCCCGGTCCCGGTGCTCGGCGACGACCTCGGCGAGGGCCGTGTTCAGCGCCTGGAGCTCCTGGGGGGTCATCCGGGCGGTGAGCTCGTCCGTGATGGCGACCTCCAGCCACTCGCGCTCCTCGTGCGGCTGGCGGTCGATCCACTCCATCCCCCGCCGGGCACGTTCCTGGACCTGATGACGCTGGATCAGCTCCACGGAGGTCAGCGCCCCAGGGTCCTCGGCGAGCACCTCGAAGCCGAAGGAGATTCCCTCGGCCTGCCACCAGCGCTCCCGCCCGGTGCCGCGGCCGACGAGCTCGGAGACGACACCGTGCCGCTCGAGCTGACGCAGGTGGTAGCTGGTCTGCCCGGTGCTCTCCCCCGTGGCCCGCGCCAGCATCGTCGCCGTCGCGGGGCCGTGGTCCTTGAGGTGGTCATAGAGGCGCAGGCGCAGCGGATGGGCGAACGCCTTCAGCGCGGAGGTGTCGATGGCCCGGGCGTGCACGGGAGGGGGGTTGCGCTCAAACATGATGCAGATATACCTTTGCAGAGAATTCTTTGCAGTGTTCTGGCTGCAATCAGTCTAGGAGCCGTCATGCACCTCTTCCGCCTCCACCTCGCCGGGGTCGGCCTGGGCAACCTTGCCGATGGCATCGTCGCCGGGGCAGTGCCACTCCTGGCGATCACCCTGACCCGGGACCCCCTGCTCGTCGGCCTCGTCTCCACCGCGATGTGGCTGCCCTGGCTGCTCGGGGCACTGCTCGTCGGGGTCGTGGTCGACCGCACCGACCGGGCCCGGCTGCGTCGGCTCGCCCTGGCTGCCCGGACCTGCGTCCTCGGCGCGGGCGTCGGCGTGGCCCTCGCGGACGTGCTCACGATCTGGGTGCTGCTCGCCCTGTGCCTGGCGTATGCCGTGACCGAGGTGTTCTCCGACCTGGCGGCCAGCGCGATGATCCCCCAGCTCGTCCCGCGCGAGGACCTGCCCCGGGCCAACGCACGGGTGATGGGCACCGAACGGCTGATGCAGGAGTTCGTCGGTCAGCCGATCGGCGGGGCGCTGGTCATGCTCGGCGCCGGCTGGGTGTTCGGCAGCTCGGCGGCCGTCGTCGTGCTCGTCGTGCTGCTGCTGGGCCGGCTGCGGCGGCCCGAGGGCTTCGTCGCCCCGCGCCGGTCATCCGTCGACAGCTCGGTGGCGGAGGAGGCCGCGACCGTGCGTCAGGACCTGGCCGAAGGGCTGCGCCTCGTGCTGCGCCACCCTGTCGTGCGCCCGTTCACCATCTCGGCGGCGCTGACCAACTTCGCCAACACGGCCTACTTCTCGGTCTTCGTGCTGTGGGCGGTCGGCCCGGGGTCGGCGGTCGGGCTGGAGCCCTGGCAGTTCCCTCTCCTGGTCGCGGTGCTGTCGGCGGGCGCGATCGCGGGTTCACTCGTCCCCAGCCGATGGCTGCTGCGCGTCGGCGAGGTGCGGGTGATGATCGGCTGCTGGTTCGTCAACTCGGCGCTGCTGCTGGTGCCGGTGCTGGTCCCGGCGTGGTGGGCGATCGGCCCGGTGCTGGTGGTGATCGGCGCCACCAACATGGTCGGCAACGTCATCGGCGCCAGCATCCGTCAGCGGGTGGTCCCGGCGCAGCTGCTGGGCCGGACCGGGGGCGCGACCCGCACCCTGGTCTTCGGCACGATGGCCGTCGCCGGGCCGGTCGGTGGGCTGGTCGCCCGCGAGCTGGGGCTACCCGTGCTCTTCGTGGGCGCGACCGTGATGGCGCTGCTGGTCACCGCCTGGGTAGCGACCCGGGTCGACCAGGATGTCGTCGACCGCGCCGAGGCGGCGCTGGCCGAGCAGGAGACCACCCCTGTCCGCTGACGCCGGGCGCCCCGGGGGCCTCGCCGGGCTGGCCGTCTGGCCGCCGGCGACTCAGCGGTCGACCAGGGTGAAGATCTGCTCCACCGGGCGACCAAGGAGTTGGGCCAGTCGCAGCGCCAGCGGCAGGCTGGGGTCGAACCGGCCGGTTTCGATGGCGTTGATGGTCTGCCGCGAGACCCCGACCTCCTCGGCCAGCCGCCCCTGACTCCATCCGCGGTCCTCGCGCAGCGACCGCAGGATGCTCGTGGTCTCAGCCACCCAACTTCCTCAGCTCCACGGCGTAGCAGCTCCAGATCAGCACCGGCAGCGCGGCGAAGGCCGCGATCCCCCAGAGGCCGGGCGTGGGGCCAGGGACGTACAGCAGAGCCAGCATGAGCAACCCGTTGATGACCAGGACGCCCAAGAGGGCCCGCTCGTATGCGTTCTGCCACGCCCGTCTCTCGACGCTATCGGGGGAGTCCTCCCGCCGCTCCCGACGACGCCGCCGGGAGATGACGTTGGCCGCCAGGCCGGCCGGAATGATCATCAAGGCGCTGGACAGCACCCGGATCAGGGTGCTCTCGCGCTGGTCGGCGAGGTAAAGCAGCGCGACCCCCGCAAGAAACAACGCTGCTGCCAGCAAGCAGATGTCCCGAGACCTCATGTGTCATGTGTACTTGACAGCCGAGCGGCCTGTCAAGTGCACTTGTCAGGGGGGTCGTGTCGGGTTCAGTACCCCGTCGGGCCGGTCAGATCTGCGGGTTCCATGCGCGCTCCACGGCCAGCTGCACGATCTCCGCGGTGTGCTCGGTCAGCGGGAAGTCCGACCTGGGCACCCAGCGGGCGAAGTCCGTCGTGCCATCACGCTCCACCGTCCCCAGCTCCCCGCCGGTGATCGTCGCGGCAAACAGCAGCCGCTGGGAACGGAAGGGGCGGCCCGACTCCTGGCGACCGGAGAAGTGATGCTCGGCGAGCAGCGGACCGACCGTGACGGCATACCCGGTCTCCTCGTAGACCTCCCGGACCACCGCGTCCTCCAGCCGCTCGTCGAAGTCGACGCCGCCGCCCGGCAGGGACCAGCCCGGTCGCAGCCCACGCGGCCCGCCGTTGAACCAGGTCAGCAGGATCCGGTCCTGCTCGTCCACGAGGACGGCGTAGACGGCCAGGCGGGTGTCGTACTCGGTGTAGTGCACGGCGAAGAACCTACCCGCGCCCCGGAGCACCGTCGGGTGCGGGGATGTGTGCCAGGATCGGGTCCGTGCTGGCTGACCTCTGGGCGCGGGCGAGCGCAACGCAACCCCCGTTGCCCTGGGAGGGCAGCCTGCTGCTCGGCCTGGTCGCCCTGCTGGTCACCTGGAGCCCGCTCGGCCACCGGGTGGTGCGCCACCTGGTGACCCTGGTGCACGAGGCCGGGCACGCGGCGGTCGCAGCCCTGGTCGGGCGTCGTCTCTCCGGCATCCGGTTGCACTCCGACACCTCCGGCGTGACCGTGTCCCGGGGCCGACCACGCGGGCCCGGCATGGTGGCCACCATGCTGGCCGGCTACCCGGCCCCGGCCCTGGTCGGCCTGGCGGGCGCCTTCCTGCTCGGCGCGGGGTATGCAGCAGGCGTCCTCTGGGCGCTGGTCCTCACCTGCGCCCTCGTGCTGCTGCTGGTGCGCAACCTCTACGGGCTGTGGGTGGTGCTCGTGCTGGGGGTCAGCGTGGCGTTGCTGTCCTGGACTGCTCCGGCGGCCGCGCTGTCGGGGACGGCATACCTGATGGTGTGGACCCTGCTCCTCGCGGCACCCCGCGCGGTGGTCGACCTGCACCGCGAGCGCCGCGGTCGGCGCGGAGGCAGCGACGCCGACCAGTTGAGGAGGCTCACCGGTGTGCCGGCGTCGGTGTGGACCGCCGTCTTCTGGTTGGTCACCGTGGGCGCGCTCGTCGTCGGGGCTCGCGAGCTCGTGCCGCTCGGCTGAGGGGCGGCCGGTCTGGCCCTCGATGCCGGGCCTGCGACGATGGACCCGTGACCATCTCCCAGCAGACCCGCGCCGGCTCCCCGACCTGGCGGCACCGCCTCGTGCCGGTGCTGGTTTTGGTCGCCCTGATGTGGGTCCTGGAGCTCACCGACCTGCTCCTGCCGCTGAACCTCGACCAGTTCGGGATCCGCCCGCGCGACACCGGGCACCTGGCCGGCATCGTGCTCAGCCCGTTCCTGCACCTCGGCTTCGGCCACCTCATCGCCAACACGACCTCGCTGCTCGTCCTGGGCGGGCTGTTGGCCCTGGCCACCCGCCACCTGTGGGCGGTCACCGGCCTGGTCGTGCTGATCGGCGGGCTGGGCGTCTGGCTGTTCGGCGGCTCGGGCAGCGTCCACATCGGCGCCAGCGGGGTGGTCTACGGCTACGCCGCCTTCCTGGCTGTGTACGGCTTCGTCGCACGGGCGTTCGGCCCGGCGTTGGTCGGTCTGCTGGTCGTGGTGGCCTACGGCTCGCTGCTGTGGGGCGTGCTACCGCTGCGCGAAGGCGTCTCCTGGCAGGCCCACCTCTTCGGCGCCGTTGCCGGGGTGCTCGTCGCGGTCTGGCTCGGGCGGCAGGACCGCGAGGCTCGCCCAGCGCGGCGTCGCTGACCGACCCGCACGGCGGCACTGACCACCGCCGACGGCGATCTGCGGAAATTGTTGTCGGACCGTCACCCATCCGTGACCGTCCCGAGATCGGATCCCCAGATCGGCTTCCTATCCTGGCGCGGTGCTGTTCGCCGGACTCATCCTCGCTGCCCTCGCGGCGGTGCTGCACGTCTACCTCTTCTACCTCGAGTCCATGGCCTGGACCTCGCGCGAGGCGCGCCGGATTTTCCGCACCACGCCGCAAGAGGCCCAGCAGCAGCGCCTCCTGGCCTTCAACCAGGGCTTCTACAACCTCTTCCTGGCCCTGCTCGTCGCCCTCGGTGCCGTCTCCTACGCCCTGGGCTCCACGACGGTCGGGCTGACCCTCCTGCTGGCCGGCACCGGCTGCATGCTGGCCGCAGCGGTCGTGCTCGCGTTCAGCTCACCCGCCTACCGGCGCGCGGCGGTGCGGCAGGGCGCCCTGCCGCTCCTCGCGGTCCTCGCCCTGGTCGGCTCCCTCCCCTGAGAGACCGCCGCCCTCCCGACTACCCTGCCCGGATGGGCACGCTTCCGAAGGACCGCGGGCTGGACCGGCACGGTCACGTCCGGCGCGAGGGGGACCTGAGCCTGGTGCAGCCCGAGTTCGCTCCCCTGGTGCAGCGGTATGCGGCCGACGCCCGAGCAGCCTTCGGATCCGACCTGGACAGCATCTACCTCTACGGCAGCATCCCGCGCGGCACCGCGCGCCTGGGGGTCTCCGACCTGGACGGTCAGCTGTTGCTTCGGCGGGAACCGACCGCGGCTGACCGCGAGACCGTGCGCGATCTGGAGGAAACCCTAGGAGCGACTGGCCCGCAGGTCAGCTTCGTCGGGATCCTGCTTGACGCGCGCGCCGCCCTGGTCGACCCCGCCGACCACTACGACGGTGGCTTCCACATCCGGGTGCTGTGCACGCCGGTCTGGGGGCCGGACGCCGGCGAGGAGGTCGCGCCGCACGAGGCCAACCTCGAGCTTGCCCGAGGGGTCCAGGGCGACTGGCGCGGCGCCCTGCAGCGGCTGCGGCAGGACGGGAGCACGCTGGCTCAGGCCTCGGCCAGCACGGGCGCCAATGGCGGGGTCAGCGTCGGCAGCGCCGACGGCGGGGTCAGCGTCGGCAGCGCCGACGGCGGGGTCAGCACCCCTCCCGACCTCAGGACGTTCTGCCGGTCGACCGGCCGGCGGCTCTGCCGCATCGCCTTCTCCTGGGTGCTGCCCCGGTGGGGCGGCTGGAGCAGCGACCCGGCCGTCATGCACCAGGTGGTGGCCGCGTTCGAGCCGGGGTGGGCGACACCGATGGCCGCCGCCGTCCGGCTCGGCTGGGAGGGCGAGCAGGACCTCGCGCTTGCGCAGGAACTGCTGGGCGGCTTCGCCCAGGAGCTGACCGACCACGGGAGCGCGCTCGGGGCCTGATGCCCACGGTGCGGCAGCTCCAGCCGGCTTGGGGCTGCCTGCTCCGGCGACGCGCGCCCGTCCTCCACCAGGGTGCGGAGGCGGCCCCCCTCGTGCCGCAGGGTGTGGGCGAGGAGCTACGCCAGCAGGTCGGCGTAGTCCGGGTGCTTGTCGATCCAGGAGGCGATGAACGCGCAATCGGCGCGCACCTTGCGCTCCCCCGCCTCGCGCACCTCGTCCAACGCGGCCTGGGCCAGCGTGCTGCCGATCCCCTGGCCCTCGTGCGCCGGCTCGACCTGGGTGTGGGTGAAGACGACCAGGTCGCCCTCGAGACGGTACTGGGCGACGCCGGCGAGCTCCCCCTGCCGGTGCGCCTCGTACCGCTGCTGTTCGGGCTCGTGGGTGACGCTGACTTCGCTCATCCTTCGACCCTAGGGCAGGTCCTCAGCCGATGAGCAGCGAACGGTCGGACCCGAGCACGTCGGCGATCTGCCGCGCGGTCTCCCGCAGGACGGTGACGCCGCGGCGCACCGCAGCATCGTCCATCCGGGCGCTCGGCCCGGACATGGACAGCGCCATCTTGCGCGGTGCGCCGGGGACCGGCACCGCCACGCAGCGCACGCCGATCTCCTGCTCCTCCTCGTCCGTGGCGTATCCCCGCCCCCTGGTCAGCGCCAGGTTCTCCAGGAGCTGCTCGGGCGTGGTGCGGGTGTGCTCGGTCAGGCGCGGCATGCCGGTGCGGGCCAGCAGGGCGCGGACCTCATCCTCGGGCAGCTGGGCCAGCATCACCTTGCCGACCGCGGTTCCGTGCGGCAGCGTGCGGCGGCCGACCTCGGTGAACATGCGCATCAGCGTCGTCGAGGGCTGCACCTGGGCCACGTAGGTCACGTGGTCGTCCTCAAGGACGGCCACGTTGACCGACTCCCCGAGCTGCTCGACGGCCCGGGAGAGGTAGGGCCCGGCCCAGACCCCGATGCGCCGGGCGGACTCCGCCGAGAGCCGGAGCAGCTTGGGGCCCAGGGAGTACTGCCGGTTGGACTCCTGGCGCACGTAGCCGAGGTCGACGAGGCTGCGGATGAGCCGGTGGATGGTGGCCGGCGCCAGGGACAGTTGCTCGGCCAGCTGGGACAGGCTGATCATCCCCCCGGCGTCCGCCATCGCCTCCAGAATCCCAAAGGCCCGCTCCAGGGACTGCACGCCACCGGTCCGCGCCGTGGGGACGCTGCTGGGTTCGGCCATGGGATCCTTCCTCACCCTCCGCTTGGTGGGCGGAAAGTTCTGCTGGATGGAAAGTCTAGCTGGGCGGGCTGGGACGGATCCGGCCCTGGCAGCTCTCGGGCAATCCGCCGGCCCACCTCACGCAGGAGGGGCTCGGGGTGGGTGAAGGACTCCTGGGGGTAGGTGGCCAGGTCGGCGAGCGCATGGGCAGCGCGGAAGCCGGCCTGCCGCAGCTGCTGCTCGTCGAGCGCCACCCGGCCGGCGACCGCCACCACCGGGACACCCGCCGCGCGGGCCGCGGCCGCCACTGCCGCCGGGGCCTTGCCGTGCAGGGTCTGCCCGTCGAGGGAGCCTTCCCCGGTGACGACCAGGTCGGCACCGGGCAGGGCATCGTGGAAGCCGGTGAGCTCGAGCACCACCTCGGCGCCGGGCCGGAGCACGGCCCCCAGGACAGCCAGCGCGGCAAACCCGACCCCTCCGGCGGCACCTGCGCCCGGGGTGTCCCTCAGATCCTGGCCGGTATGGCGAGCCACCACCTCAGCGAGGTGGGCCACGCCCGCGTCCAGCGCCCGGACGTGGTCCTCGTCGGCCCCCTTCTGCGGCCCGTAGACGGCGGCTGCGCCGTGCGGGCCGGTGAGCGGGTTGTCCACGTCGCAGGCGACGGTCAGCCGCGCCGTGGCCAGCCTCGGGTGCAGACCGGAGAGGTCCAGGGCCGCCAGGCGTTCCAGCCCGGCGCCGCCGGGTCCCACGGGCGCCCCGTCGGCGTCGAGCAGGCGGGCCCCGAGCGCCTGCAGCAGGCCCGCGCCCCCGTCCGTCGAGGCGCTTCCGCCGATGCCCACGAGCAGGGAGGTGGCGCCGGCGTCGAGCGCGTGCGCGACCACATCGCCGAGCCCGCGGCTCGTCGCGGTCATCGGTGCCAGCCGGTGCCTGAGCCGGGCGAGGCCGCATACCTCGGCCATCTCGACCACGGCCTCGCGCCCGCCCGCGCGGGCGGCATAGGCCGCGCGGACGGGCTCGCCGAGCGGCCCGGCTGCAGTGACCTCCACCCGCTCGAAACCGGCTGCGGCCGCCGCCGCCAGCAACCCGTCCCCACCATCGGCCACGGGCACCACGACAACCTCCGCGTCGGGTCGTTCCAGCGCGATCCCCTCGGCCAGGTGCCCGGCGACCTCGGCCGCGGTCAGCGTGCCCTTGAACTTGTCGGGGGCGAGCAGGACCCGCGGGGCAGTCGGTGCGGTGGCCATCGTCGAGCCTCGTTCCCTCGTCGGTCGTCCCGGCCCTGGAGGCAGCCGTGAACCCCGATTATCCGCACACCCTGACGGGTCACGCCAGCGAGGGGCTACCCTATCGCCCGCCCCGTCGCGACACTGACCGGCACCCGGCTGCCATCGGTCCGCGTCTTTCCCCGCCCCGCTGTCCCGCCCCGCTAGGAACTGCCTTGGCTACCACCCAACCCGCCAACACCCCACCTCCTTCCCGACCGCACGACCCGGGCCCCGGCACCGGGGCCACGGGCCTGCTCGACCGCTACTTCGGCATCACCGCCGTCGGCTCCACCATCCCGCGCGAGCTGCGGGCCGGGCTGACCACCTTCCTGACGATGAGCTACATCATCTTCGTCAACCCCTCGGTCCTCAGCGCGGCGATCGACGTCCCCAACGGCTTCGTCCAGCTGCTCATGGTGACCTGCATCGCCGCCATGTTCGGCTCGGTGATCATGGGCGTGGTCGCGAAGTACCCCTTCGCGCAGGCGCCGGGGATGGGGCTGAACGCCTTCTTCTCCTTCACCGTCGTGCTGGGGATGGGGGTGGAGTGGCCGACCGCGCTGGGTGCCGTCTTCATCTCCGGCCTGCTCTTCGTCGTGCTCTCCCTCATCGGGGTGCGGCAGGCGATCGTGCGTGCGCTGCCGATGGGGCTGAAGCTGGCGATCACCGCCGGCATCGGCTGCTTCCTGGCCCTGCTCGGGCTCAGCACGGCCGAGATCGTCGTGTCCAACGAGGCCACCCTGGTGGGCCTGGGCGACCTGAGCGCGCCCACCGCCTGGCTGGCGCTGCTCGGCCTGGGCCTGACCGCGGCGCTCATGGCCCGCAAGGTCACCGGCGCGATCCTGTGGGGCATCCTCGTGATGTCCCTGGTGGCCGTGGTGTCTCGCATCCCGGTCTACAGCGGGGGCGAGGACGACACGCTGCAGGCCTTCCCCGGCTTCTCCGACGGGGTCGTCGCGCTGCCGGTGTGGCCCGGTGACCTGGTCGGGCAGCTGGACATCATGGGCGCACTCAGCCTGGGCCTGGTGACTGTGGTGCTGACCTTCTTCATCGTCGACTTCTTCGACGCGACCGGCACGCTCACCGGCCTGGCGCACCGCTCCGGCTACCTGGACGAGAACGGCGACATGCCCCGCGCAAAGCGGGCCTTCTCGATGGACGGCGTTGCGGGCATGTTCGGCGCCTTCATGGGCACCTCCACGGTGACCGCCTACGTCGAGTCCGCCTCCGGCATCGAGGAGGGCGGCCGCACCGGCCTGACCGCCACGATGACCGGCGTCCTGTTCGGGCTGGCGATGTTCCTGTGGCCGGTGGCGGCCATGGTGCCCGGCGCGGCCACGGCACCGGCGCTGATCCTCGTCGGCGCGCTGATGATGCAGGGCATCCGGCACATCGAGTGGGAGAAGGTCTCCGAGAGCGTGCCGGCCTTTCTCACCATCATCCTGATGCCGCTGACCTTCTCAATCGCCAACGGCGTCTCGCTGGGCATCATCAGCTACTGCGCGATCAAGCTCGCGATCGGTGAGGGCCGCAAGGTGTCCTGGCCGCTCTACCTCATCGCCGCCTTCCTGCTCTCCCGATACATCTTCTTCGCCGACGGCTGACCGGCGGCCCGGACCTCGTCGCTGGAGCGGGATGCCGTGAATTAGCGTGGTCCTCCACAGTCGTCGAGGCGAGGGAGGGCCACGCATGGCCGATCATCCCTACCCGTCTCCCCAGGCCCGCACAGGTGCCCCGCAGGGGCCGGGGCCGAGCAAGGTGGTCGTGGCGGCGGTCGGCAGCCGCGGCGATGTCGTGCCGTTCGCCAACCTGGCCGCCCGCCTGGCCGCGGCGGGGCACGACGTCACGCTGGTCACCCACGCGGCCTACAGTCATCTCGCCAACCCCTCGCTCCGCCTCGCCCCCGTCGCCAGCGACCCGAGGGCGCTGCTGGCGGGCCCGGCCGCGCGGGCGGTGCGGCGGGCCAGCCCGCGTGGGCTCAACCGCACGCGTCATCACTTCGCTGACTTCCTGCACGCCGCCCAGGAGCCGGCCGGCGCGGTCCTGCCCGGTGCTGACCTGCTCATCGCCTCGACGTTCGCCGTCGCGGCAGTCGACGAGGCGCTGCGACAGTCCGTCCCTGTCGTCCGGGCTCACATGTGGCCGGAGTACTCGGGGCTGACCGGGCCGATGCCTCTGCTCCCGTACGGGTGGCTCCTGCCCGGGCCGGCACGGCGTCTCGCCCGCGGTGCGCTGCGTCGCGCCGAGCCGTTCCTGGGTGGCCTGGACGGGTGGTGGGAGCGTGGACGGCTGCATCTGGTCGCCAGGCACCCCGTCGGCCTGACGACGGCGACCCTGGGGTCGTTGTACGCCTTCAGCCCGCGCCTCGTCGCACCGCTGCCCTCCGACGGCGTCGTGACGGGGTGGTGGACCGATCCGGACCCGCCGCAACTCTCCCCCGAGGTGGCGCAGGCCCTCGACGACGGTGATGACTGGATCTACGTCGGGTTCGGCTCGATGGAGCAGGACGACCCCGACGAGCTGCTGGCCCGGGTCGATGCGGCGTGCGAACGCCTCGGGGTCCGGGCCGTCGTGCAGCTCGGGCAGGTGCGCGGCAGCCCCCACCCGCACCTACTGTGCATCGGCGAGGAGCCGCACGACGAGTTGTTCGGCCGGACGCGCGCCGTGGTCCATCACGGGGGCGCGGGCACCACGGGCGCCGTCGTCCGCAGCGGCGTCCCCTCCGTGGTCGTCCCGCACTTTGCCGACCAGTTCTACTGGGCGTCTCGCCTCTACTCCCTCGGGGTGGCCCCGCGCCACGCCCCCAGGGCCTTCTCGTCCGAACGGCTGCTGGCCCGGCGCATCGAGGAGGCCCTTGCACCCCAGATGACCCGGCGTGCAGCCGAGCTGGCGGACGGAGTGCGCAGCGAGGACGGTTGCGGGCACGCCGTGCGCCAGGTCGAGGAATGGCTGGTCCAGGCGAGGAGCGGGTGACCGCCGCGGGCCCGGGGAGCACATCCGGCGCGACCGGGGCAGCGGGTGCGGGCACCACCGGGGCGACACCACGGCAGCGGCCGGTCGGGCCGCTCAGGGTCGCCGCCGCACCCATGATCGCGATCACGATCCTCCTGCTGGCGGTCGCACCGCGCTACGGCCCGCACTGGGACGAGCTGTACTTCGGGATGCTGCCGCTGCACTGGTGGTATGTCGATCAGCCACCGCTGACGGTGTGGCTGTCCTGGCTGGCCACCCAGCTGAGCGACGCAATCTGGGTGCAGCGCCTGCCCGCGGTGACGGCTGCGGCCCTGGGCGCCTTCGTCGCGGGGCTGTACCCCCGGGTCCTGGGTGCCGGTCCACGGGCCCAGCGGCTGGCGGCGTGGGCGCACGCCTTCACGGTCTACCCGCTGATGATGGGGCACATCTTCACCACGGCAGCCATCGACCTGCTGGCCTGGCAGGTCGTCATTCTCCTCGTGCTCCGGGCCACCGCCGGGCACCCGCGCAGCCTCGTCTGGGCCGGGACCATCGCCGGGCTCGCCGCGTGGAACAAGCTGCTCGTCGTCGTCCTGTTGGTCGCGCTGTTCGTCGGGTTGCTGCTCACGGACCGGCAGCTGCTGCGGACGCGGCACACCGTCATCGGCGTCGTCCTGTTCGGGCTGCTGGCGGCGCCCCAGGGCCTGGCCCAGCTCCTGAACGGGATGCCGATGGCGCAGGTCTCGGCCGGTCTGGTCGAGGCGCAGGGGGATCTGGTCCGGCTCACCCTGGTGCCGACCCTCTTCCTCTTCGTCGGCCCGCCGCTGCTGCTCGTCTGGGTGGCCGGGCTGGTCGACCCCTGGCGGACCCCGGGCGGGCCGGGCCGCTTCCTGCTGCCGACCCTGCTGCTCCTGGTCGCCTGGACCCTGGCCAACCCCGCACAGCCGCACTATCCCGCCGGCGCGCTCCTGCCGGCGCTCGCCATGGGCTGGGCAAGCCCCCGCCTGCGGGCGCGCTGGTCGCCCGCCAAGAGGCAGGGCGTCATCGCCGCCAACGCGGTCATGGCCAGCCTGGTCTGTCTACCGCTGCTCCCCGCGACCGACCCGTGGCTGTCGCTGCAGTCACGGATCAACCCGACCATCCGCGACCAGGTCGGATGGCTGGACTACGTGGACCAGGTGCGCGAGGTGCGACGCGAAGGCGAGGCGGTCATCACCGACACCTATGCCCTCGCCGGGGCCCTGCACCGCTACGGCTCACCGGAGGAACAAGCCCGGGTGCACTCAGGTCACAACGCGCTGTGGGACCTCGGGCCGCCCCGCGGAGACCGGGTGCTGTTGGTCGGCGAGCACGCCGTGGCCCAGAGCGCGGCCTTCCGGACGTGCACCCCGGCGGGGACCCTGCAGGCCAGGCCCGTCGCGCACCCCCAGCTCATCGGTCCGCCGATGCTGCACTGCGAGGAACCGGTGACTGACTGGCAGACGGTGTGGCCGCAGTTCCGTCGGCTGAGCGGCTGGTAGGACCCTGCGAGCCCCCGGCACCACCGCCGGGCCGCAGGCGCATCGCCTCCACCACCAGGGCGCTGACGAGGAAGAACACGATGCCCAGCTCCCCCGCGCCACGCGGGAGGACCGCATCCGGGAGGCGGCTCTCGGCGGCGAGCAGCAGCGCTGCTCCCCCGAGCAGACCACGCACGACCCGGTGGGAGTCCAGCCAGCCCGTCTCGGGCCGGGCCGCCGACCACAGCAGGCCCAGTCCGGGGGCGACGAGGGCAAGGACGACCCCGACCAGGTGGATCGCCCCGTGGTCGGTCGCGGTGAACAGCCCAGCGACGACCAACCCCACGCCCATCACGACCACGCTGCCCGCCAGGATGCGTCCCCACAGCCGCAGCAACAGCGAGCCCGCCACGGCCAGCAGCCCCCCGGTGAGGATGAGTCCGCTGTTGAAGAGGACGTGACCGGGTGAGCAGATCCACCGAGCATCACGGACGTGGCAGGACCGGTCACCCAGGTCGCTCACCATGTTCAGGTGCCACACGTAGGCGGTGCCCGGTGTGCGGACGGCGAGCGCGAAGACGGTCACAAAGACGCCCACCCCCGCCAGCACGGCGACCGCCCCGAGCCGGTCGCGCAGGGCGACCTCCGCCGACGCCCGATCGGCACCGCGACCGCCTGCGCCGCTGGCGCGCGAACGGAGTGCCATGTGGCGATCCTAGAGGTGCCTCCCACTTCGCCGTGCCTCTTGGGGCACGTCGGGGCATGGGTGCACACTGATCGCCATGAACCCCGCCGATGCCCGCCTGCACCCGGCCGACACCCATGACACCATCCGGGTCCGGGGCGCCCGCGTCAACAACCTCAAGGACGTCGATGTCGACCTGCCTAAACGGCGTCTCACGGTGGTCACCGGGGTCTCAGGGTCGGGCAAGTCCTCACTGGTCTTCGGCACCATCGCGGCGGAGTCGCGGCGGCTGATCAACGAGACCTACTCCTCCTTCGTGCAGACCTTCATGCCGACGGCCGCCCGCCCCGACGTCGACCACCTGCACGGACTGACGGCCGCGATCGTCATCGACCAGGAGCGGATGGGCAGCAACCCGCGGTCGACGGTGGGCACCGCCACCGACGCCCTGGCCTGGCTCCGGGTGATCTTCAGCCGGCTGTCCACGCCGCACGTGGGGCCGTCGGCCGCCTTCTCCTTCAACATCGCCGCCGCCTCCGGCCAGGGCGCGGTGACGGTCCAGAAGGGGCAGGGGAAGCCGGTCAAGGAGGTCAAGCACTTCCAGGTGCTGGGCGGCATGTGTCCCGACTGCGAGGGTATGGGCACCCTGGCGGCCATCGACGAGGATGCCGTGGTCGACCGCAGCAAGAGCCTGGCCCAGGGCGCGATCCTGCTGCCCGGCTACCCGCCCGACTCGTGGGGCTGGCGCGCGTATGCCGAGAACGGCCGCCTCGACCCCGACAAGACGCTGCGCGACTACTCCCCCGAGGAGTGGGACTGGCTCATGCACGCCGAGCCGACCAAGGTCAAGGTCGGCGGCATCAACATGACCTACCTGGGCCTGGTCCCACGCATCCGCCAGACCCTCTTCGGCGAGCGCCCGCCGAAGCAGGCGCACATGATCGCCTTCAAGGAACGGGTGGCGGCCACCGGCCCGTGTCCGGCCTGCGGGGGCACCCGGCTCAACGAGCCGGCCCGCACCGCGACCGTCCGCGGCACCACCCTGCCTGAGTGCTGCGAGCTGGAGATCAGCGAGCTGCTGACCTGGGTCGAGGATCTCGACGAGCCGAGCGTGGCACCGGTGCAGCAGGCGCTGGCTGAGATGCTGCGTGCGATGGTCGACATCGGCCTGGGCTACCTCTCGCTCTCCCGCGCCTCCGGCACCCTCTCCGGTGGGGAGTCGCAGCGGGTGAAGATGGTGCGGCACCTGGGCTCGGCGCTCACCGACGTCACCTACGTCTTCGACGAGCCCACCGTCGGTCTGCACCCGCACGACATCGCGCGGATGAACACGCTGCTGGGCCAGCTGCGCGACTCCGGCAGCACCGTCCTCGTCGTCGAGCACAAGCCGGAGGTCATCGACATCGCCGACCATGTCATCGACATCGGTCCCGGGGCAGGCAGCGACGGCGGCCAGGTCGTGTACGCCGGGCCCCGCGCCGGTCTTGAGGCCTCCGGGTCGGTGACCGGTCGCCTGCTGGACCGGCGCCCCAGCCTGCGCGACCCGGCGCGGGAGGGCACGGCATACCTGGAGATCCGGGACGCGCGGCGCAACAACCTGGCCGGCGTCGACGTGGACATCCCGCTCGGGATGCTCGTCGCGGTGACCGGTGTCGCCGGCTCGGGCAAGAGCTCGCTGGTGCACGGCTCGCTGGCCGGACGGGAGGAGGTGCTCGTCGTGGACCAGTCGGCGATCCGCGGGTCCCGGCGGTCCAACCCCGCGACCTACAGCGGGCTGCTCGACCCGATCCGCGCCGCCTTCGCCAAGGAGCACGGCGTCAAGGCCGCCCTGTTCAGCCCGAACTCCGAGGGTGCCTGCCCGGCGTGCAACGGCTATGGGGAGATCTACACCGAGCTGCCCGGTATGCCGCCCGTCGTCACCCCCTGCGAGGCGTGCGGTGGGCGCCGCTTCCAGGACGAGGTGCTCGCCTACACCCTGCACGGGCTGGCGATCGACGAGGTGCTGCGGCTGTCCGTGGCAGAGGCGGCGGAGGTGTTCACCACCGGCAAGACGGCGACGATCCTGCGGCGGCTGCTCGACGTCGGCCTGCCCTACCTCAAGCTGGGGCAGACACTGACCAGCCTCTCCGGCGGCGAGCGCCAGCGGCTCAAGCTCGCCTCCCAGCTCCGCACCTCGCCGGTCGTCGTCCTCGACGAGCCCTCCTCCGGGCTGCACCTCGCCGACACCGACACCCTGCTGGGGATGTTGCACGGCCTCGTCGACGACGGCACCAGTGTCATCGTCATCGAGCACAACCTGGCGGTCGTCAGCCAGGCCGACTGGATCATCGATGTCGGGCCGGGCGCCGGCCACGAGGGTGGGCGCATCGTCTTCGAGGGCACCCCGGCGCAGATGGTCGAGGTGTCGGACACGCTCACCGCCCAGTACCTTCGCGAGCGGCTGGGGCGGTAGAGATCTGGGCCGGCACCACCGGTGCGTGTGTCAGCTCCGGAATGCCTGTTCCTCCACCGCGTTGACCCAGGTATGAAGCGCATCGGCTTTCTCTCCTTCGGGCACTGGACCCCGCACCCGCAGTCGGCGGCGCAATCCGCGTCGGATGTGCTGCTGCAGTCGATCGACCTGGCGGTCGCGACCGAGGAGCTGGGCGGTGACGGCGCCTACTTCCGGGTGCACCACTTCGCCCGGCAGCTGGCCTCCCCGTTCCCGCTGCTGGCGGCGGTCGGGGCCCGCACCAAGCGGATCGAGATCGGCACCGGCGTGATCGACATGCGCTACGAGAACCCGCTCTACATGGTCGAGGACGCCGGCGCCGCCGACCTCATCTCCGGAGGGCGGCTGCAGCTGGGCATCAGCCGCGGCTCCCCGGAGCAGGTGATCGAGGGCTACGGCTACTTCGGCTACCAGCCCGCGGAGGGAGAGACCGATGCGGACATGGCCCGTCGGCACACCGCGGCCTTCCTGCAGGCGCTGGAGGGCGAGGGCTTCGCCGAGCCCAGCCCGCGCCCGATGTTCCCCAACCCGCCCGGACTGCTGCGGCTCGAGCCTCACTCCGAGGGGCTGCGGGAGCGCATCTGGTGGGGTGCGGGATCCCGGGCCACCGCCGAGTGGGCCGCGGGGCAGGGGATGAACCTGATGAGCTCGACCCTGCTGACCGAGGACGCTGGCGTGCCCTTCCACCAGCTGCAGGCTGAGCAGATCCGGCTCTTCCACGACGCCTGGACGGCTGCCGGGCACCACCGTGAGCCGCGGACCTCCGTCTCCCGCAGCATCTTTCCGCTGGTGAGCGAGCAGGACCACGCCTACTTCGGACTGGAGCGTCGCAGCGCGGACCAGGTCGGGATGCTGGAGGGCGGACGGGCAACCTTCGGCAAGACCTATGCCGCTGAGCCGGAGGAACTGGTCCGCCAGCTGGCGCAGGACGAGGCGATCGCCGCCGCGGACACTCTGCTGCTCACCGTGCCCAACCAGCTGGGTGTGGACTACTGCGCCCACATCATCGAGCAGGTGCTCGAGGTGGCCAAAGACCCCGCGCTGGGCTGGCGCTGACCTGCCCGCGGACGCTCAGGGGTTGGGTGAGGGGGGGCTGACACGGAACCGGCCGACCTCACGGTGGGTGAGCGCCACGACGACGGTGACGGCCAGGCACGACACCGCGCCGAGGACGGCCGCCGCGGCCGGAGTCGTCAACCCGGCGACCAGGCCAGCGCGGGCGTTGCCGAGGTCGGGACCGGCGACCCCGACCACGTGCTCCACGGCCGAGACCCGACCCAGGTGGCTGTCCGGGGTGGCCAGCTGGACGATCGCTGCCCGGGAGGTCACCGACGCGGTGTCGGCGGCGCCGGCCACGACCAGCGCGGCGAGCACCCACCATGTCAGCCCGGCGAAGGAAGCCAGGCCAAAACCGAGCAGGGCCAGGCCCCAGACCCCCACTGCGAGCAGCTGCACCCGCCCCAGGTGGGTCCTACGGGTGACCAGCCCAGAGGCCAGACCCGCTATGGACCCGCCGACCGCGACCGCGCTCATGAACAGGCCGAGGGTCCTCGGGTCCCCGTCAAACAGCTGCTGGTTGATCATCGGAAAGAGGGCGACCGGGAAGGACAGCACCATCGCGGCCAGGTCGAGCAGGAACGAGCCGCGCAGCACCGGGTCCCGGGCCACCAGGGACATCCCCTCGGTGAGGTGGCCCAGGCCCCGTCGGGTCCGGCCCCAGAGCAGGGCCACCCGACCCGGCGTCGTGACCACCTCGCCCGCCACCGGGTCCGGGCCGACCTCTTCGAGCTCATCGGCCCGACGCGGAGGCATCGAGGGCAGGCTCCACACGGCCCAGCACGACACGGCCAGCGCGCAGGCGTTGACCAGGTAGCACAAAGCCGGGCCCACCGCCCCCACCAGCACCCCGCCCAGCGCGGGCCCCACCAGCATGGCCAGCTGGAAGGAGAGCATGTGCAGGGCGACCCCGGCCGGAACCAGGTGTCGCGGCAGGAGACGGGCGATGAAGGTGCGTCGGGCTGGGGCACCGAGGGCGTTGCACGCCGTCTGCAAAGAGATGAGCCCGAGCAGAAGAGGCAGCGGGTAGGCGCCCAGCACGAGCTGGGCCGCGAGGAGCAGCGCCGCGACGGCCTGCCCGCCCGTGGACCACATTCCGACAACGCGTCGGTCGAAGAGGTCGGCCAGCGGCCCCCCGAGCAGCCCCATGACGATCATCGGCACCGCCTGCGCGAGCCCGATGGCGCCCACCCAGAACGGGTTGCGGGTCAGGTCCCACACCTGGAAGAGGACCGCGACGACGGCGACCTGCTGGCCCAGGCTGGAGAGGATCCCGCTGACCCACAGCCGCCGGAAGGGCGCGCTGGCCCGCAACGGCGCGAGGTCGACCAGGGCGTTGCGGGCGCTCACCCGCCGGCTCCGGTCATGGTGCAGACCCGCACCACCGATCGGTCGGCGACGATCCTGCGCGCGAAACCGGTCCCCCTCATTGCCCCGATGATAGGCGCTGCGTCTCCGCCGCCGAAGGCAGCACCGGGACACTGGCCTCGCGGCCTGCGCCACGGAGGGTCAGCCCAGGATCCCTTCGTGCAGCGCCCGCAGCACGGCGTTGGTGCGGTCGCGGGCGTTGAGCTTGACCAGCACGGCGGACACGTGGTTCTTCACCGTGCCCTCGGCCAGGTGCAGCGCACCGGCGATCTCGCGATTGCTGTAGCCCTCGGCCACCAGCCGCAGCACCTCTACCTCGCGGGTGGTCAGCGGCTCCACGGCAGCACTGGCCGGCGAGTGTGCGGCTGAGGGGGCTGGGCCGGAGCGCAAGGCGGTGAGCAACCGGCCGGTGATCGAGGGGGCGATCAGCGTGCCGCCCTCGGCCAGCGTGTGCACCCCGCGGGCCAGCTGCTCCAGCGTGACGTCCTTGAGCAGATAGCCCCGGGCACCCTCGCGCAGGGCGTCCAGCACCAAAGTGTCGTCGTCGAACGTGGTCAGCACCAGTACCGGCACCTCCAGGCCCCGCTCCCGCAGCTCGCGCAGAGTCCAGAGCCCGTCGAAGCGGGGCATCCGCAGGTCGAGCAGCACCACGTCCGGGCGCTCCTGCTCGACCACCGCCACCGCCTCCGCACCGTCCCCGGCCTCCCCGACCACGCAGATCGAGGCGAGGTCGAGCAAGGTCCGGATGCCCTGCCGCACCAGAGTCTGGTCGTCGACCACCACCACCCGGACCCGGTCGTCCGCCGGTGGGTCCGTCATGCCGCCGGCACCCGCGCGACCACGGCGAAACCGGCCGGACCCTGGCCGTCGAACCGAACCTCCCCGCCCAGCGCCTCGAACCGCTCGACGAGGCCCTGCAGACCGTGGCCAGGCTGCACCCGTGCCGCTCCACGACCGTCATCCTGGGCCTGCAGGACCGTGCACCCCTCCCCGTCCCGTGCCACGGTCACGCTGAGCGTGCGGGCCTGCGCGTGCCGGAGGGTGTTGGTGACGATCTCCTGGACGGCCCGGACCAGCGCGGCCGACTCCTCCTCCCCCACCTCGACGTCGCCCGCCACCTCCAGGCGCACCTCCAGCCCTGGTATGTCGTGCACCACCTGCTCCAGCGCCTCGCGCAGGTCGGTGGGTCGGGTGCGCAGCTCGTCCACCGCCGCCCGCACGTCGCCGAGCAGCTCCCTGGCCACGGCTCCGGCCCGCACGACGTGTGCCTGGGCCCCCTCCCCCTCCCGGTGGCGGGCGGCCTCGAGCTCCAGGCTGAGCACGGTCAGCGAGTGACCAACCGTGTCGTGCAGGTCGCGGGAGATCCGCAACCGCTCGGCCGTCCGGGCCGACTCGCCCAGCAGGGCCGTAGCTGCCCGGAGTTCGACGTGGGCCGCGGTCAGCTCACGGCGCAACCGCTGCTCCCGGACCAGGCTGAGCACGGACAGCGCCGAGACGATCTGCAGGAAGAGGTAGAGCGCGGCGGCGGCGACGACCTCCCACCACGGACCGTTGCCGTCGGCCCAGGCCCAGGCCAGGACGAGGAGGGCCGTGTTGAGGCCGACGATCGCCAGCACGAGCCCGAAGGGCACCAGATAGACGGCCAGGGCGGCGACCACGACCAGCAGGATCGACAGAAACCCGGCAGGCGCGCTGCCGACCAGGACCCATGCGCCGACCGTCGCGACCCCGAGCGCGACGCGACCGGACACCGGTGGGTGGCCTGGTTCCGAGTGCGCCGCGGCCACGACGAGAGCCACCACGGTCACCACGTAGGTCAGCGACCACCAGAGGCGCGGCAGCTCGGGGCTCACCACCCCGGTCAGGACGGGCAGCCCGATCGCCAGGAGCACGGCGAGCATGACGAGCCCGGCCCAGACCTCGGCGTCCACCTTGCGCATGTCCCCAGCGTAGGGCGGCCTTCCTGGGCCGCGCGGGTGCCGGAAGTCATGGCCCGAACCGGTGACGATCGGCACGCGCGCGGGGTGCCCCGACCTCCATACCGTCGACACATGAGGACGACACAGATCCCACCCCCCGCCGTGGTGGTGGAACAGGTGCGCAAGCGCTACCGCTCGACCCAGGCCGTGGACGGCATCAGCCTGACCGTCGCCCGAGGGGAGACGGTCGGGATCCTCGGGGCCAACGGCGCCGGCAAGACCACCCTGGTCGAGATGATCGCCGGCCTGCGCACCCCGGACACCGGCTCGGTCCAGGTGCTCGGGCTGCACCCGACCCGCGACCGCGCCCGGCTGCGGCAGGTCCTCGGCGTGCAGCTGCAGAACGCCTACCTGCACCACGCCCTGACCGCGCGGGAGCTGGTCGAACTCTACCGCAGCTTATACCCCCACCCGCGCGGCACCGACCAGACGCTCGACCTGGTCGAGCTGGGTGCGCACCGGGACACCCAGTTCGAGAAGCTCTCGGGCGGGCAGCAGCAACGTCTCTCCGTAGCGCTGGCCCTGGTCGGCCGGCCCCGGATGGTGATCCTCGATGAGCTGACCACCGGGATGGACCCCCGCGCCCGGCGACGGATGTGGGGAGCGATCGAGGCCCTGCAGGACGACGGCGTGACCATCCTCATCGTCAGCCACGCCATGGACGAGGTGGAGCGGCTGTGCGACCGCGTGCTGCTCCTGCAGGACGGGAAGGTGATCGCGGAGGGCACGCCCGCCGAGGTCACCGCGCAGGCGCAGGCGGCGAGCCTGGAGGACGCCTTCGTCGCGCTGACCGGGACCACGCTCGACGACCTGCAGATGGAGGAACTGTGATGACCACCGACACCGCACAGATCGAGGCCCGGCGGCCCGGGCCGCACGCCTGGCGCATGCTGGTGCAGTCCGAGGCCAAGATGGTCATCCGGGACACCGCCGGCCTGATCGTCCCGCTGGGCCTTCCCCTGCTCATCCTGGTGATGAGCGCCTCGGCCGCGTCCGAGCACGCCGTGGGGTCCCAGGGTCTGACCGGGCTGGAGGCCTACGTGCTGCCACTCGTCTTCGCGGTGGTGATCGCCTCCATCGGGATCATCAACATGCCCAGTTTCCTGGCCTACTACCGCCGGACGGGGATCCTGCGCAGGCTTGGGGTCACGCCCGCCTCGCCCACGATGGTGCTGATGGCGCAGGTGCTGGTCAGCCTGGCGCAGGCGCTGCTCGGGATGGGGCTGGCGCTCGCCGTCGCGATGCTCGGCTTCGGCGCCCGGCTGCCCGACGCCCCCTTGACCGTGCTGGGGATCGGCCTGCTCGGCATCGCGGCGATGTATGCCGTCGGCCTCGTCGTCGCCGCGGTCGCGCCCACACCCAACTCGGCGGTGGCGATCGGTCTGGTCGCCTTCTTCGCCATCGGCGCCGTCGGTGGCCTGTTCGGCGGCCAGGACGCGCTGCCGGGCCCGGTGGCCACGATCGGGGAGCACCTGCCCTTCGGGGCGACGGTGCAGGCGCTGGGCGCGGCCTGGGTCGGCGCCGACGTCGAGCCGTCCCACCTGCTCGCCCTGGGGGTCAGCGTCGTGGTCGGCGCGGGGCTGGGCACGGCGTTCTTCCGCTGGGAGTGACCGAGGCGGTGCCGGGCGGCACCGTGCCGCACGCAGACCCCACCGGGTCATCGACTGCTGCAGATGTGCCCGCCAGCTGCCCAGATCACGGGCGTGGCCGCGTCACTCGGTGGGCAGCACCATGACCAGGACGTCCGGGCCCTCGTCCCCGACGACCGAGGTGAGCCATGGCGGCCGGATCGCCAGCACGTCGCGCCAGCCGGTGGACAGGTAGAGGTGGCGGGCGCTGGCGTGGTGGGGCAGCACCTCCAGGCAGGGGTGGTGACCCGCGGCCCGGATGTCCGTCACGATCGTCTCGAGCAGGGCCCTGCCGACGCCGTGCCCGCGGGCGCGCTCTGCGGTGAACAGGCCGGAGACGTAGGAGAGCTCCTCGACCGCGCAGCCGTGGCCCTTCGCGCACGCCGCGTTCATCCGCGCGGAGTCAGGGAACCCGTGCGCCGGTCCGGTGCGACCCACGTGGCCGACCACGTCGCCGTCGATCTCAGCGACGAAGGCGCCGAGGGCGTCCTCGGCGTGCAGGAAGACGTCGGTGCTCACCGGCAGCGGGTCGCGGAAGGGATACCGGGTGCGCGGCTGCTGCTCCAGCAGGTCCGTGCCCAGGCCCGGCAGGTCGCCCGGGCGCCGACGCCGGACGGTCGGTGTCCCGGCAGTCATGCTGGTGTGTGCGCCACGGCGAACACCCGGCGGAAGGGCAGGACGACGCCATACCCCTGGTCGGGGTAGGCCTGCCGCAGCCGCCGCTTGAACTCCGCCTCGAACCTCTCTCGGACCCCCTCCGGCAGCGCCTGTAGGGTCGGCCGCGCACCCGTGCCGGAGACCCAGGTGAAGACCGGGTCGGGGTCGCTCGCGCGCTCGCCCGGCAGGACGTGCAGGTAGGTGGTCTCCCACGCGTCCACGGTGCAGCCCTGCTCCTGGAGCGCCCGCAGGTAGACCCCCGGGTCGTGCGAGGAGGGCACGGCCACCCCCTGGGTATGCGGCGCGAACGCCGGCTCTGCTGCCAGCTCCCGGCGGATCGTGTGGCTGGGCTCGTCGAAGTTGCCGGGGACCTGCATCGCAAACCACCCGCCGGGGGCGAGCCTGCCCACCAGGGCGGGCAGCAGCTCGAGGTGGCCCGGGACCCACTGGAGGGCCGCGTTGCTGATGAGGACGTCGACGGGGTCGCCGTGGGTCTTGGCCCACGCGACGATGTCGGCCACCCGGGCGTCGATCCCCTCGACCTGCCGGGCCTTCTCGACCATCTGCGGGCTGGTGTCCAGCCCCAGGACGTGCGCCTGGGGCCAGCGCTGGGCGAGCAGCCGGGTCAGGTTGCCAGGCCCGCAGCCCAGGTCGACGACTCGTGGGGGAGCCTCGGCGCCTACCCGCGCGAGCAGTTCGACGAACGGGCGGCCCCGCTCGTCGGCGTAGGAGAGATAGCGATCGGGGTCCCACTCATGGCTCGTCCGCGTCACGTGCGCCACGGTAGCCCGCGCGGAGCCGGCGTCGGTCGGCACCCGTCAGTCGCGCAGGGCAGGCGGGTCAGTCGCGCAGGGCGGCCAGGAGAGCGTCGACGAAGGTGTCGGTGTCGTCCAACCAGGGGTAGTGGGCGGCGCCGGCCAGCTCCACGGCCTCGCCGTGCGGGAAAAGTGCGGCAAGGTCCCGGGCCTGACGAGTGGTCGGGTGCAGGTCGAGCTCCCCGTGCAGGACGGTGACCGGGCCGGCGAACCCTGCCGCGGCTTCGCGGATCTGCTCCGTGTCCGGCAGCGGCTCGGCGTAGTAGGCAGCCAGCCGGTCGGCGCGGTCCCCGGTGGTCGTGGCCGCCAGCGCCTCGTGCTGCTCGCTCCACCGGCCGAAGGAGATGCGGGGATGCTCCACCGGGGTCCCGGAGCAGTCCACGGCCGCACGGGCGGCGGCATACTCCTTGTCCTGGGCGCAGCGGCGGGCGATCAGTGCCTCCACCCCGTCCGCGTCCTCCACCACCCCGGCGACGCGGATCGCCGGGCAGACCAGGACGAGCCCGCGCACCCGGTCAGGGTGGGCAGCGAGGTAGGCCAGGGCCAGCGCGGCCCCGGCCGAGTGGGCGATGAGATTGACCGAGTCCGGGCCGAGGTCGGCACGCGCGGCGTCGACGACCGGCACCAGCTCGGTCACCCTGCGCCAGGGCAGGTCGACCACGGCGAGGGGATGCCGATGGGCGGCCCCGCCCAGGTCGCCGAGGTAGTGGGTGTCAAGGAGCGGGCCGCCGGGCAGGACCAGCGCCGGTCGGACGACGTCCAGGCCAAGCTCAGCCGTCCCCGCCGGCTCAGTCCCGAGCATGCGGTAGGCCCCTTCGCCGGTGTGTCGCACATCCTCCTGTTGCAGGAGGAGCCGCAGGGCAGCAAGCACTGCGGGCCCGGCGCTCGCGACCGACCCGGGGACGGCAGCGGCATACTCCTGCGACTGTCGGACCAGACCGAGATGCGACAGCGTCTCCCCCGGCGAGTAGCCCTCGTAGTCGACCCGGGTCACGCGGCCCGCCTCGCGCTCCACGGTGAGGTCGATGCAGGCGCGTCCGGATCGCTGTTCCCGCACCTGGGGCAGATGCGGAAGGTGCTCCTGCACCAGGGCGTAGTTGCCGCACCACAGCAGGTAGTCCTCCCCACCCTGCGGGTCCCCGACGTCCCAGGGCTCCAGCAGCGCGCCGATCTGCTCGGTCAACTCAGCCCAGGTCATAGGGCCGATGCTGCCGGATCGTCGTGCGTCGGACAACACCTCGACCCGCTGGCCAAAGCCGTCGCGGCAGTGACGCCACGCCCAGTTCAGCTCAGGAGGTCGCCTAGACCGGCGCTGGTGGGGACGAGCCCGCAGGCGCGCTCGTAGAAATCGGTGTGCTCCGCCGCGTAGTCAGCATGCAGCCACCGACAGCCGCGGGCCCTTGCCTCGTCCGCGGCTGCGCGCACGAGCGCGACACCGATCCCGCACCCTTGGCGGGCAGGGTCAACGCACGTGTCGAGGAGGATCGCGTGCGCACCGCCGTCACCGACCACGTTGACGAATCCGACCAGCTCGCCGTCCGATCGGGCGGTCACCCAGAAAAGGCTGTGCCGCTCCAGCCGCTCGCGCCATGGGACACCAGCCGGTTCGTGTCGGAAAGCCGTGGCGTGCAGGTTGTCCAGCTCTGCGTCGGTGAGGGCGCCGCGCACCGCGAGAGCCACGTCCGGTTGCACCCGCAGCTCAACCTGAAGCCAGGGGAAGCCGTCGAGGTCGTCCGCGGTGAGCGGGTCACCCTCGACCTCGGGCCCGGGCAGAAACTGGACGCCGGTGCCCGTCCGGCCGGTGCCGGGCAGCTCGCGCAGCTCGGCTGTGGGGATGCCGTGCTCGTAGCGCTGCGTCCACGCCCCGCTGGCCCGGTAGTTGCTGTGTTCGAGCCAGGTGGAGAGCGCTGCCACGGTGGACATCCCCTGGCGCGGCAGCCCGTCCGGCAGCAGCGGGGCATCGGGCTGCCCGAAGAAGCGGACATCCCGGGTGGCCATGACGGGCTTGCGGATCACCTGACCCGCGGGGTCCCGCCGGGTGTCGGTGCCGCGCCCGTCGTCGACGACGGAGACCGACCCGTCCCGGCGCTGGGTGATGACCACGTGCCCGGTGCGGCCACGGTGCTCCGCCTCCTCCTCAGCGTAGGCGAGGACCTCCAGAATGAGGTGCCGGAGCCCGCCCGCGGCGTACCGTCCCGGGTCGTTCCTGATCTCCCTGAGGTGGTCCTGGTCGACCAGCCGCCCCCAGTCGTGCGTCGTGACCTCCCACGAGCTCGGGTCCCCAGGCGTGGCCTCGATCAGGTCACGCAGCCGCTCGAGGTCGGCCCGCACCGCGGCTGCGTCCAACTCCAGCTCGGCCGACGCCCTACCCTGCTGCCGGAGCGTGAAGATGACCTCTGAGCCGTCCGGGTGCGGCACGACCCGCAGCGGGTTGGTCACCACCTCACCGTCGGGCAGCACGACGACGTGGTCGAGCACGCCGTAGCTGTTCGCCCCCGCGAACTGCACCCGGACCGTGCCCATCGGGGACTCCACGACCAGCCACTCGCCCTCCCGGCGCAGCTCACCCGTGGCCAGGCCGGCCGCCCAGCCGGGCAGGTTGTTCGGATCACCGGCGAAGGCGCTGACCTCGGCCGCAGGCCGACTGATGACCACGCTCACGTGCTCGCTGCGCATGTGTCCGTGGCTCACCTGCCCATCATCGCGACCCCTCCCCCGCGCGTGTGGCCCGGGGCCTCGAGGCGGGGGCTACGGCCTCCATGGCGTCATGACTGCGGCGTGACTTGGCGCCTGCGATGACTCCTCCCCCACCCGGCCCCACACGGGCCGGGTTAGACACCACTGCGCGGGGGCGGATCCCTGCGCGGGGTCACACCACTGCGCGGGGGCGCGGACCCTGCGGACGACCACGGGTCTGATCGTGAGCACCGGCGAGCGCCCCGACGCCTGGGAGGCGTAAGGCCGCGACGGACGCGTCACCGCGGTCGAAGCGGTCGGTGAGGTCGAGCGCAGCGGTGACCGCGTCTGGCAGGTTGGCGGCCAGCACGTCCGGCCAGGCGTCCGCGAGGTCCGGTGCCGAGGAGCGTCCATAGGTGACCGCCACGGTGCGCAGCTGGGCCTTGCGCCCCATGGTGACAGCGCCGGTCAAGTCGCTGATGACCGCCACCTGGCACAGCGATCCGTCCCAGCGCAGCAGCTGCAACGCCCGGTGCGCCGGCACCGGCGACGGCAGCCAGCGGGCTGTGTCAGAACGGGCCACCACGGCCTGGACATAGGGCTTGAGCCCGGTGGCCCGCAACAGCTCCTCGGCCCACCCGGACGGCAGGGTCGTCAGTGCGGCGCAGGCGACCCGGTACCCCGCGAGCCGCTGCAGTTGCCCCGGCACCCCAGGGCGGATCGCACGACCGACCTCGTGCGGCCCGGCCAGGTCGCGCGTCAGCGTCGTGTCGAGCAGGACACCGTCGAGGTCCAGCAGGACTGCGCGCGACCAACGATGGTCGGTCATCTCCCGGGCACCTTCCGCGAGGACGGCGCCCGGCCGCCGGCCCCGCAGGGGCCGACGACCGAGGCGTGGTGGGGATCGGGGTCACAGACCGCCGGTGTAGAGCAACCGGTTGGGGGATCCGGTGCCGATGCCGCTGAGCCGGCCGGTGGTGGCCTGGTTGGTCAGGGCCGACCGCACCTGCGCGGGGCTGGCGTTGACGTTGCGCTGAAGGTAGAGCGCCGCGGCGCCGGCCACGTGCGGGGCCGCCATCGAGGTGCCCGAGATGGTGTTGGTCGCGGTGCTGCTCGTGTGCCAGGCCGAGGTGATGTTGGACCCGGGCGCGAAGATGTTGACGCAGGAGCCGAAGTTGCTGAAGCCCGACCGGGCATCGCTGCTCGTGGTCGAGCCCACGGTGTAGGCGCTGCTGGCCCGTGCCGGGGAGACGTTGCAGGCGTTCTGCGACTCGTTGCCGGCTGCCACCACCACGGTCACACCGGCATTGGTCATCCGAGCGACTGCCTGGTCGATGGCGGTCGAGGCGCCCCCGCCCAGGCTCATGTTGGCCACGCGGGGGTTGGCCCGCGACTGGCCAGCGACCCAGTCCATCCCGGCGATGATGCCGGCGTTGCTGCCTCGCCCGGCGCAGTCCAGGACCCGCACGGGCACCAGGGTGGTGCCCTTGGCGACGCCGTAGAGGCTGCCGCCGACGGTCCCGGCGACGTGCGTGCCGTGGCCGTTGCAGTCGGTGGTGCCGCGGCCGTCGCTGATCGCGGTGGCGCCGGCGGCCAGGCGGCCGGAGAACTCGTTGTGCGGGGAGATGCCGGTGTCGAGGATGTAGCTCCTCACTCCGGCGCCGGTGCTGTTGTAGACGTAGGTGCCGTTGAGCGGCAGGGCGCGCTGGTCGACCCGGTCCAGTCCCCAGGTCGCGTTGGTCTGCGTGGCTGAGAGGGAAACCTCCTGGTCAGCCTCGATGTAGGCGACGTCGGGGTTGGTCCGCAGCTCGGCCAGCTGATCGGGCGTGAGCTCCGCGGCATACCCGCCGAGCGTGGTGTAAGTCTGGGTGACCGTGGCACCCAGCCCCCGGGCGACCTGGGCGTGGGTCTCGGCCGCCTTGGCGATCGAGGCCGTGCCACGCGAGGACGTCTCCAGCATGACGATGTACGAACCCTCGATCGTGTCACCGTTGACATAGAGGGGTGCCAGGTCGGCCTTATCGGAGGTCAACGAGGCGGTGGCCGGCAGGCCGGTGCCCAGAGCCAGGGCGGCGGTGGCCAGGAGGCTCAAGGCGGTGCGTCGGGTGTGCTTCATTACTCACTCCTTGCAGGGGGGCGCGGGGACTCCGCGGTGGCTAGGAAGACTGGCCCACCGGCCGCTAACTGGGTAGACCCCAGAGGTCGATCCGGGCCGATCCTTGACAAACTCTGACTGCCGGTTTGCCCGTGCTTGACCGCTTGTTCGCGTGTCGTTCACCTGCCCGGCGTGTCCCGGTCCGCGCGCACCCTGCCCCATCACGCCTCGAACGGTCGCCAGGGGCGAGCGGTCCCACTATGGTCGGGCCATGTACGACATACGCCCCGTCCGGGCCGAGGAATGGCGCGAGTCCCGGGACCTGCAGCTGCGGGCCCTGCAGGACGAGGACGCCGCGGTGGCCTTCTTCGAGACCTACGACGAGGCGCTGGTCAAACCAGAGGAGGAATGGCGCAACTGGGCCAAGATGGCCGGCTCCGACGCGGAGGGGACGCCTTTCATCCGTGACTTCGTGGCGGTCACCCTCTTCGGGGAGTGGGTGGCGACCAGCACCCTGCTCATCCGGATGGCCGGTGACCCCGAGCTGGGCGGCGGGACGGTCGAGACGGACCGGGGCGAGTTCATCGGGGTATGGATCGACCCCCAGCACCGAGGTCAGGGGTTGTTCACCCGCCTGGTGGAGGCGGGTATGTCGTGGCTCGCCGACAACGCGATCTCCCGCTCGGCCTTGTGGGTGCACGAGGAGAACGGCCGTGCCCGGCGCGCCTTCGAGGGGGTCGGCTTCGAGCGGACCGGGCTCCGGGTGGTGGAGAGCAAGGGCCCGGAGATCCAGCTGGGGCGCCCGGTCCGGCTGGACTCGTCAGCAGGGCTGGGCGGGGCCGTCGGCGGATACTCCGCGCCCCAGGCGACGAGCCGGGGTCCTTTCCCGGCGCCGTGACTGCGGATGAGACATCCCCCGACCGTCGCGAGATGACCCGGTCAGCGCCCGCGACTGCGCTGCCCCTTCTCGCCGTGCCGGGCAGTCTCACCCCTCTCCCCGGGCATGGGCAGGCTCACCCCTCCTCGGCGCGGTCCCGGCCGTCCGCCGTGTGCGGGTGCTCGTCGATCCCCTCGACGGCGGCGCTGAAGTCCGGCTCCGTGCTGGGGCGACGGTCCAGGTGGATGCCGGCGATCATGCAGCGGACAGATCCACCCGCGAGCTCGATGGTCGGGATATCGACGGCGACGATCTCGCAGGACTCCTCGATGACGGCGACCTGCTCCTGCGTGAGGCTGCGCCGGGCCCGGGCCGACATCGCCATCACGTAGCGACGCCTGCCGTCCGGCGTCCGGGTGCACAGCTCCACGGCGTTGCCGGCGAACTCCCGGACCTGCTCCTCGGTCAGCTCCACCACCCGGCGCCCGTTGACCGAGAGCCGTTCCCGGACCTCCTGACGGCGCTGCTCATCGACGATCATGTCCAGGGCGAAGAGGGCGACATCCGTTCCGACACAGGCCATCACATTGGTGTGGTAGACCGGCACACCGTCGGAGTCGACCGCGTCGAAGGCCATCGGCTCATAGCCGAAATCGGTGCAGAAGCGCTCCAGGACGTGTGAGTCCATGCGGTGGCTGCGCGCGGCGTAGGCCACCCGCGAGACGTGGTCGAGCACCATCGCGCCGGTGCCCTCCAGGAAGATCCCGTCCGGCTCCAGGCCGGAGTAGTCCATGATCGTCTGCACCCGGTAGCGCGATTTGAGCATCTCCAGCACGTCCGCGCGCCGCTCGTGGCGGCGGTTGGAGGCGTACATCGGGTAGACGGCCACATAGCCACCGGCGTGCGTGGACAGCCAGTTGTTCGGGAAGACGCTGTCGGGGCGGGTGTGGTCCTCGTCCTCGAAGACGTGCACGGTGACGCCGACCTCCCGCAACGCCGCCGCGAGCGCATCCATCTCGCCCAGCGCCCGTGCGGCGGTGTCGTCCACCGACTGCCCGCGGGGGACGTCGGCCTGGAAGGCGTTGTCCGCGGCGGTTTCGGGGTTCGGGACGAAACGCAGGGCGCGGATCAGGATGACGGCAGAGGGGGACTGGGCACTCACGTTGGCGCAATCTAGCCCATCTCGGCGGGGCCACCCCTCACCGGTCAGGCCAGACCAAGTTCGTGTGCCCTGGGGGTCCCGAAGCCAGGCGAAGGAGCACGGTCCTGGCCTCCGGGTTCGTCGGCGTCCATGGGCACGTGAAAACTCGTCATGGGCTAACTGCTGTGGGCCCGGTCGTTCGTGCGGTGGGCCCGAAGGGACGGCTCAGCGGGCCGGGGGCCTCACGGCGCGCACCATCTCCAGCACACCGGCGGTGCGGCGGTGGCTCTCCACCACCTGCAGCCCGGCCGCCTCCAGCAGCGTGCGCGGCCGGCGGGTGAAGTGCTCCTCCTGCAGCGGCACGGTGACCGTCTCCAGCAGGCGCTGCCCCAGCCGCAGCGGCCAGACGCTGGAGCGGACATGGTCGGCGAGCAGCAGCTGGCCGCCGGGGCGCAGCACCCTGGCGATCTCGGTCAGCGCCAACGGCACGTCGGGCACGCAGCACAGGACGTAGGTGGCCACCACCGAGTCGAAGGAGCCGTCCTCGAAGGGCAAGTCCCCCACGTCTGCTGGCAGAAGCCGGGCCGGCAGGGCCAGGCTCAGGTCCCGGCCCAGGCCCGTCAGCTTGTGCCGGGTCTCCTCGAGCATCCCGGTGCTGGGGTCGGTGGCGATGAGCTCGACGTCCGGCCCGTAGTGGGCCAGGTTGGCCCCGGTGCCGACACCCACCTCCAGGGTCCTGCCGGTGGCGCGCGCGCAGACCCAGGTGCGCCCGTGCCAGAGGAGACGCCGCTCCAGCCAGGCGGTGCGGGCGTCATACCGCGGCGCGTGGCGGTCCCACACCTCACGGCGGGTCCTCCCGGCCATCGTGCTCTCTCCCTGCCCTGATCATCATCGTGAGGCGACTCTCACCCGGTCATCCTGCCATCGGGGCCGCCCACCCGCGGTCCGTCAAAGTGCGATCCAGGGCCACGAGTCGCACCGCGATGGCCGGTAAGAGATGCTGGGGTCGTCCCGAACGTCCGACGAGAACGAGGAGCATGCAGTCATGTCCGTGACCGACAACGGCCCCCGACCCAACGCCTTCAACATCGAGGCCGAGACCCGCGCCAACGCCAACTACCGGACCGTCGCCTGGACGGGCAAGTATCTGCAGGTGACGCTGATGTCGATCCCGGCCGGGGAGTCGATCGGGCTCGAGGTGCACCCGGAGACGGACCAGTTCCTGCGCCTGGACGCCGGTCGAGGCCGGTGCGTCATGGGCCCGGCCGAGGACGACCTGACCTTCGAGCAGGAGGTCACGGATGGGTGGTCGATTCAAGTGCCGGCGGGTATGTGGCACGACGTGATCAACACCGGCGACGAGCCGCTGCAGGTCTACGCCATCTACGCGCCGGTGCACCACGCCGCCGGCATTGTGCACGAGACCGCGGACGACTCCGAGCGCGACGAGGAGTCGGGCCAGGACGAGCCGCCGAGCTGGACCGTGCAGCCTGGCAGCGGCGAGCCGGACCAGTCGGCCTGACCCACGGGCCGCGCGCCGCGGCATACTCGGTGGATGACGGAGGGCGCCACCCCGACCTGGTCCGCCGACGCTGACGCTCACGCCCAGAAGTGTCTGCGCCGCGTGCGCGGGATCTGCCTGCCCTTCCCCGGTGCTGCGGAAAAGGTGTCTCACGGTTCGCCGACCTTTTACACCCGCAAGGTGTTCGCGGTCTTCGGCGGCTCACTCAAGGGCGACCATGACGCACCCGTCGCCCGCAACGCGCTGCTGTTCCTGCCCGACGAGTCCGAGCGGGAGGCGCTGGTGCAGGACGACTGCTTCTTCGTCCCCGCCTACCTCGGGCCGGCGGGCTGGCTGGGCCTCAGTTTCCACCGCGTAGGCGACGTCGACCGGGTGGACTGGGATGAGGTGGCCGAGCTGGTCGAGATGTCTTACCGGCTGACCGCCCCGGTCACGCTGATCCGGGAGCTGGACGGCCAGGCTGGGTCGACGCGAGGCCGGTGAGGCCGGCGCGGGCAGCTCAGGCCGGCGGGTGTGTCAGTGCCGGCTGGTTGAGTGCGTGCATGGAGGGGATGCGGGGTAGCGCAGGAGCCGAGGGAGGCAGTTTTCTCGACGGTGCTCCGCGGGCATCCCAGGTCCGCGTGTCTGACGAGGAGTGGGGTCGGGTCGGGGACGAGCTGCTGGCGGACGCACGCGCTGTCCGGCGCGCTGAGCGCGAGGAGGCCGCGTGGTGGTCCGCCGTCATGGACGACCTCGAGGAAGCCCTGCAGGAGGTCCTGGAAGAGGGCGCGCAGAGCCTCACTCCGGCGCAGGAGCTCGATGCTGGCCTGACCACCGCTCGCCGCGGGATTGAGCAGGCGTGGTTGACCGCCCAACAGACCCCGCGACTGCTCGAGGACGACATCGGAGGCGGGCTCAGGCGGCTGGGGGCGCTGGCCCTGGCGACGGGGGCGGCGCTGTTCACGCTGGCGCTGGAGGCGCAGGGGCGCGGCCTGCCGGGCGAGACCGGTTTCAGGCTGGTCGACTGGATGGGGCAGCGGTGCCCCTGGCTCTCCCGCAGCGAGCTTGGCGACATCGACGCCGCCGCACGAGCCTCGACCAACCGGCTGAACGCCCCGTTGATCGACGCGGTCACGCAGGGGCGGACGCCGGTGCGCCGGGGGGCGATCGTGGCGCGGGCGCTGACCAAGCTGTCCTTGGTCCTGGATCCGGAGGGGTACGAGGCGTTCGTGAAGATTTTCGTCGACGCCGCCTGCAAGCCGACGATCAGCGATCAGGACCCGCGAGAGATCATCGAGACCGCCGTCCGGGCCCTGCTGGACGAGAACGAGAAGGACCGACGGGAGAAGGTCGCCCGCGAGGCCCGCTCCTTCACCAGCCGGCGACTCGGCAACGGACTCACCCGGTTCACCATCGACGCCCCCGAGGACGACGCCGGGGTGCTGAACGGCATCGTGACCTCCAAGCTCGCCGCGCCGGCCAGCGCGGGGGACGACCCAGACACCCGCACCGCCGCGCAGCGCCGCTACGACGCGTTCTGGTCGGTTCTGACACGCGGCACGACCTGCCCGACGGGCACGCCGACCATGCCGCGGGCGACGCTCGTGATCACGATCAGCCTGTCGGACCTGCTGGGCCAGACCCGGGGTGCCGGCCTGACCACCACCGGTGAGGTGCTCTCGCCGGGGCAGGTGCGGCGGCTGGCCTGCGAGGCCGAGCTGATCCCGGTGGTCCTGGGCACCGACAGCGAGATTCTCGACGTCGGTCGGGAGCACCGGCTGGCCACGCCGGCCCAGGTCAAGACGCTTCGGCTCCGCGACAAGGGCTGCACCTTCCCCGGTTGCACAGTGCCACCGGAGTGGTGCATCGCCCACCACATCATCTGGTGGTCCCGCGGCGGTGCCACCGACATGGACACCCTGGCCCTCCTGTGCGAGCGGCACCACACCCACGTGCACCAGCACGACCTCGAGGCAGAGGTCATCGGCGGTCACGTCGTCTGGCACGTCTAGCGACCACGCCCCGTGCCCGACCTCCCGGGGGCCGGGCGCTGAGGCATGCACCGCTGCTCATCGGGCTGATCGGGCTGATCGGGCTGGTCTGATCCGGCGCCCCCTGATGTCCCCAAAGGGGGACCGCGACCCTGGACGGGCCCCCCGCGCAGGTGGCTCGCCGAGGCGAGAGGTCAGCCCTCGCTCGAGAGCTTGGCGACCATGACCTCCAGCCCCTTCCGGGCGGCCCGCTCGGCGGCCCGCACCCGCTCCTGCATCTCGCGGGTGGCCACCAGCGCGGCCGTCGCGTGCTCTACCGCGGCGTGACAGGCGTCGATCCCGTCGGTCCGCTCCCGGGTCAGCTGGGCCTGGTCGTCCTGGAAGCCCTGCACCTCCGCCGCAGCCAGCTCGGCGGCGCGGTCCAGCAGGAACCGGTAGGAGGCACGGACCTTCTTCGGGGTGGTCTTGCGCGCCAGGCCCTCGACCTCCTCGCTGAGCGACTCCCGCATGAATGGCAGCGGGCTGGACGTGTAGCGCTCGTGGGCGGCGGCCTCCTTGGCCCGGGCCAGGCGGACCTGCGCCTCGGTCAACTCCCGTTCGGCCTCACGGACGGCCGCAGCAGCGGTGTCCAGGTGGGTGGCGAAACGCACCTCCAGGGCGTAGACCAGCTGCTCCTGCTCGCCGGAGGCCAGACCCTCCCCCGCCGGGCCCGCCGTCCGGCGGGCCCGGTCCTGCTCAGCCATGCCGGCTCACCTCATACCTCTGCCTCATCACCCCACTGTCTCAAACCGGGCTGGACGCCCGGTCGGGGCGGACCCGTCAGTAGAGGAACATCGGCTTGCCGCGCACGTGCCGGACCTTGGGGCGGTAGTTCCGGGCGTCGTAGAGCTCGCCGACGTCGACGCCCTTCACACCTTCACCGGTGACCGAGATCGGCACGCTGCTGTAACTGCCGTTGCGCAGGGCCACCATCCGGCCGGTAGATCCGTCGAGGGCGAGGTCGGCCGCCATCACCGCATAGTTCGTGGCCACCATGAGGTCCAGGGAGTCCGGGCTGCCGGAGCGCATGAGGTAGCCGACCTGCTGGTAGACGATGTCCTCCCCGGTCCGCTCCTTGATGAGCTCACCCGTCACCTGACCGATGCCGCCGAGCTTGCGGTGACCGTAGGCGTCGGCCTCCCCGGACAGCATCATGTCGCCCCCGGCCAGGGTGGCCCCCTCGGAGATGGCGACCATCGCGTAGTTGGACGGGTTCTTCGCCTTGTCCGCCAGCAGCAGCTCGCAGACCCGGTCGATGTCGAAGGGCACCTCGGGGATCAGCGCCCGGTCCGCGCCGGAGAGGTAGGCCGTGATCAGCGAGGTCTCCCCGGAGTAGCGGCCGAACAGCTCCACCACGGCGATCCGCTCGTGCGAGCCGGTGGAGGTGCGCAGGTTGTGCATGAACTGCACCCCGCGGGTGATGGCTGTGGAGAAGCCGATGCAGTAGTCGGTGCCGTTGACGTCGTTGTCCATTGTCTTGGGAATGGCGATCGTGGGCACGCCCTCCTTGTGCATGCGTAAACCGTAGGAGAGGGTGTCATCACCACCGATCGGGATCAGCACGTCGATGCCGGCGGCCTCGATGACCCGCAGCACGTGCGGGGTCAGATCATGAGGGCCCTCGCCGCTGACCTGGTCGGCCAGGAAGTCCGGCACGTCCCGCGGGCGGACCTTGGCCGGGTTGGTGCGTGAGCTGTGCAGGAAGGTGCCGCCGGTGCGGTCCACGGTGCGGACGACGGACGGGTCCAGCTCGAGCAGGTTGGCGGCCACGGACTCCGGGTCGTCGGGGTTGGTGCCGACCAGGCCGCCCCAGCCGCGTCGGATGCCGGTGACCTGGTGCCCCTCTTCGTGGACCCTGTTGACCACCGCCTTGATGCACGGGTTCAGCCCCGGGACGTCACCGCCTCCGGTCAGTATGCCGATGCGCACGTTCGCCGCTCCCTCGCCGTCGTGGACCCGGCCGGTCGGTGGGCCCTGGGTTGTGGTCAGGCTAGCCGAGCATGCGCTCGCCCGTCCTGAGGAGGCGAAGGTCTGATCCCTGCGCGGGCGCTTCACCCTCGCGGGGCAGCGATGACTCGTCCCATAGCGGCAGGTAGGTGCGGGCAGGCCACATACTCGGAGGTGACCCGTTGGATTGATCGAAAGGACCGTGACCATGACCCCCGAACCTGAGCTTGTCGAGGTCGAGCCGACGCCCACCGCGGTGATCCGCGGATCGGTGCCGGTGACGGAGATCACCAGCTTCTACGACCGGTCCTTCACGGAGGTCGCCGCGGTCCTCGGGCGTCAGGGTGTCTCGCCGCGGGGCACCTTCGGCCGCTACCTGGCGCCCCCGGCCGACGTGATCGAGCTCGAGGTCGGATTCGTCGTGGACCGGGCGGTCGAGGCGGACGGCGACGTCGTGGCCTCCACTCTGCCAGGGGGCCGGGTGGCGCGGTTGATCTTCCACGGGGCCTACGACGGGCTGGGCGAGGCGTGGGATGGGCTGATGACGTGGGTCGGTGACCAAGGACTGGCACCGGCCGGCCCGGTGTGGGAGGTCTACGTCACCGAGCCCACGCCGCAGACCGATCCCTCGACGTTGCGGACCGACCTGTTCTGCCCCGTGGCCTGACGGACGGGCGGAGGCACGCAGCCCTGCCACTCCTTCGCGGGCGACGGCGGTGCTGGGTGCGGGCACATTGGGCAGATGCGCATCGCGATGCTCGCGGCCGGCAGCCGCGGCGACTACCAGCCGGTGCTCGCCGTCGCCCGCGGACTGGCGGCGCGCGGTCACGAGGTGGGCGTCACCGCGACCAGCGACTTCGTCGGGCTGGTGCGCAAGGCCGGGGTGCGGCCAGAGGAGGTTGCGGTCGACGCGATGGGCTACTACCGCGACGACGCGCTACGGCAGGGCATGCCTGTTGGGCTTGCGGCCCAGCTGGAGCTGCTCCGCGAGGTGGCCCGGGCCCTGGCGCCCGCCGTGCGCGCGACGATGACCGACCTGCTGCCGCGCTATGACGCGCTGGTGACGACCGCGATGACCTCGGCCTGGGCCGGGATGGTCGGTGGGCCGCGCAAGCCACAGGTCCTGATGATGTTCGTGCCCGCGATCCCGTCGGCCTGGGGCGACTCCAGCCTGTTCTCGGTCCGGCCCGGGCGGTCGGTGCACAACCTGGCCGCCGGCGTCCGCGCTATGGGGCCGGCGATGCGCCTGGCCTCGGCCGATCCCGCTGCGACCTGGCGCGAGCGGCTGCGTGGTCTGCGCCAGCTCGCGACGTCACCGGTCTTCGTGGCCAACAGCGCCCAGATCGTGACTCCCCGGCGGGTGGGCGGACGGCTGGTCCGGGCCACCGGGTATCCCTTCCGCGACCTCCCGGAAGGCTCCGCCCTGCCCGCACCGGTTGCTGACTTCCTCGACGCCGGGGCTGCACCGGTCTACGTCGGGCTCGGGTCGCACACGGTGCCCACGGTGCGGGAGGCGATGCGGCATACCGTCGACGCCGCCCTGGGGCTGGGCCACCGTGCAGTGGTGCAGCGGGGGTCGGGACTCGAGGAGGAGGCTGGGTATGACGATCGGGTCCTGTTCGTGGGAGACGCCCCGCACGAGCTGCTCTTCGCGCGGACGGCGGCGGTGGTGCACCACGGTGGCGCCGGCACTACTGCGCAGGCCCTGCGCGCGTCCCGGCCGCAGGTCCTGATGCCGTTCACGATGGACCAGCCGTTCTTCGCCCGGCGGGTGCACGAGATCGGGGTCGGGTCGCGGCCGGTGCCGACCTCAGAGGCGACCCCGGACCGGCTGCGGGCAGCGCTGGAGACGGCGCTCGATCCGGCGGTGGCGGACCGGGCGGCTGAGGTCGGCTTTCTCGTCAGGCAGGAGGACGGAGTCGGTGGTGCGGTCGCGTTCATCGAGGGTGAGCTGCTGCGGTAGAGCCTCAGCGCGGCCAGCGTGGCGGGGAGATCCGGCGGTATGCAGTGCTCCTGACCCTGCGACGGGGTTCAGCCGTCGGCGAGAGAGTCGGCGACCACCGTGGCCGCGGCCAGAGCGCCGGTGGCGACCGCCTGCGCGACCGAGGCCATCGGCATCGGCAGGGCAGGCACGTGGGCCATGTCCCCCGCCGCGTACACGCCGGCCCGGCTGGCGCGCCCGCGCTCATCTACCCGCACGCAGCCAGAGGGGTTGAGCTCTAGCCCCAACTGCTCCGCAAACGGTGACGACTGGCGCAGCCCGGTCCCGACGAAGATGCCCGCGGCCTCGATCACCTGCCCCGAGCCCAGCGCGATCCGCACGCCCTCGCCATGCCGCCGCACCTGCGCCACCGGGTCCGTCAGCACGGGGACCGCGACGGGGACGGACAGATCCTCGCCGTTCGTCAGGACGACGACCTCGCTGGCGACGGGGGCGAGGAGACCGGGCAGGTGGCCCGCCGGGCCGGCCCCGAGGACCACCACCCGCCGGCCGGCGAACTCGTGCCCGTGGCAGAAGGGACAGTGCGCGACGAGGTCGCCCCACAGCTCGGCCACGCCGGGGATGTCGGGCAGCTGGTCGCGCACGCCGGTCGCGAGCACCAGCCGCCGCGCGGTGAGGCCCGACCCGCCCTCCAGGTCGATCCGGAAGCGGGTCGACTCCGGCTGCTGCGGGTCGCTGACGTCCTCAATCCCGCGCACCCGCGCGGCTCGCACCTCGACGGTCGGGTAGGCCGTGAGCTCGGCGTGGGCCAGGCGTCGGAACTCCGCTGGAGGCGTCCCGTCGCGGGTGATGAGGTTGTGCATCGCGCTCGCCGGGGCGTTGCGGCCGTCGCCGGCGTCGAGCAGGACGACGTCGCGGTGAACGCGGCCGAGGGTGAGGGTCGCCTGGAGACCGGCCGGTCCGCCCCCGACCACGACGACGGACCGGACCGGGCGGTCCAGGGAGCTTCCGGGGCGGTCTGCAGAGTGCTGAGTCTGGTTCATGCAGCCGATGCTGTACCTTCAGGTTGACATGAAGGCAAGCCCAACGTCAGATACTTCGGCCCCAGGCGGCGCGACCTGGAGCATCGGTGAGCTGGCCGGCAGGCTCGGGCTGGCCACCCACGTGCTGCGCCACTGGGAGGACGTCGGCCTGCTCTCACCGCGGCGCGACGGCTCCGGCTATCGGCGCTACAGCCGGGAGGACCTGGTGCGAGTGCTCACCATCCGCAGCAGCCAGGCCGCTGGGATGAGCCTGGACCAGGTCCGTGCCCTGCTCGACGTCGACTCCGCCGCCCGCCACGAGGTGCTCCAGGCGCATCTCGCCACGCTGGAGGAGCAGCGCCGGGAGCTGGAGCGCTCCCGGCTGATGACCGAGCACGCGCTGCGCTGCCAGGCCCATGACATCGCCCAGTGCCCACGCTTCGCGTCCTATGTGCAGGACCTGGTCGACGGGGTGGTGAGCCCGGACGCCGCGGTGCCCGTGGTGCCCGTGGTGCCGCCACGGCGCCCGTAGCCAGCCGCTAGGGTCGGGCGTGACCAGGCTGCATACCGTCCGGGGCACAGAGAGAACGGCATGACCGACTACGACGACTTCGCCCGGGCCTACTCCAACGCGAACGAGACCAACCTGCTCAACGCCTGGTACGAGCGACCGGCAATGCTCGAGCTGGGGGGGACGTGGACGGCCGCCGCGTCCTCGACGCCGGCTGCGGGTCTGGTCCCCTCGCCGCCGCCCTGCGCGAGCGGGGTGCCCTCGTGAGCGCCTTCGACCTGAGTCCCGGCATGGTCACCCTGGCCCGTGAACGCCTCGGGGACGACGTGGACGTCCAGGTCGCCGACCTCGGTGAGCGCCTCCCCTACGACGATGACTCCTTCGACGTCATCGTCTGCTCCCTGGCGCTGCACTACCTGGAGGACTGGGCTGCACCGCTGGCCGAGCTGCGGCGCGTCCTGCGGCCGGGCGGGCGGCTCATCATCTCGGTGCCGCACCCGTTCGTGTACCTGTTCAACTACCAGGACCGTGACTACTTCGCGCTGACGCAATACTCCGAGGAGTTCGAGTTCGGGGAGCAGAGCGCCGTGCTGACCTACTGGCACCGTCCGCTGCACGCGATGACCGACGCTTTCACCCAGGCGGGCTTGCACATCCTGACGGTGAGCGAGCCACCGTGGTCGCCCGATACGCCAGCGGAGTTGCTGCCGCCCAAGGCCAGCGAGCGGTCCGCCTTCGTCTGCTTCCTCTTCTTCGCCCTGCAGGCGCCCCTGAGCCCAGGACGGGCGCGACCGGCTCTCAGCCCGACGTCGAGATAGCCCTGCAGGCTGGTCGGCGCCGGCGCCGGATCTGCGGTCCGCGTTTCTGGAGCCCCTGCCGTCAGAAGTCGGGGCCGGAGACGCAGAACTCGTTGCCCTGCGGGTCGGCCAGGGTCACCCAGCGGAAGCTCTCGCCCCCGCGACGGGCCACCAGGCTGGCGCCGGCGGCCAGCAGTCGCTCGACCTCGGCATCGAGGTCTGGCGCGGTCAGGTCCAGATGTAGGCGGTTCTTGCCCGGCGTCACCTCATCCACCTTCTGGAAGGCCAGCCGCACCGGCAGCGTGCCCCCGATGAGCATCACGAACCCTCCGTCGTAGCTGTCGTGCACCTCCGCCCCCGTCTGCTCTGCCCACCAGCTCGCCAGGGCGCGCGCGTCGGTCGTGTCGGTCGTCACCATGCCCAATGTCAGTGCCATGGGGTCAACCTAGACCCGGTTGCGACCGGGCTGCAGCCGCTCTCCGGAAGCGGCGGTCGTGGGGTCAGGGGGACAACCACGAGGGGTCACCCGTCTGGACCTGGAGGGAGAAATCCTCGTAGTCCTCCACGACCACGGTGAGCTCGATCGTGGATCGCGGGGTTAAGAAGTGGGCGACCGAGACCACTGAGGTGACCGGTTGCACCGTCCAGCTGGACCACCAGCCATCGGAGGCCCAGAGACCGTCGGCGGGTTGGCCGTCGACCAGGAACCGGATCCGTCCCTTGCCCTCCGTCGTGGCCTGCACCGCAACCTCGCCACCTGGCTCGACACTCACCGTCACCTGGCCGTCCTGGAGGTCCTGGGGCCCGATGGTCGTCACCGTCTCGTACCCCACCATGTGTGATTGGGAGTGCGGATCGGTGGGGGGTGAGCCCGCTGGCCAGATGTCCGCCGGGACGACGGCGGCGGAGAAGTCGAACTCCTCGTAGGGGACCGGGGTGTAGGCGAGGATGCTGGTGGCGGGGTGGCCGACGGCAGCAGGAACAGCCACCGTCAGCGGCCCGGGACCGGGCGGCAACTGCGCGAACTCCGGCCGCCGCAATTCCAGCAGCGCGCCGGCCAGGGCACGCTGCGGCCAGAAGGGCACTGCCTCGCCGCCCCGGCTGAGCCTGCCCTCGCCCCAGGAGGACCAGCCGGTCGGATCCGGCTCACGCACGGCCAGGATCACCGTCTCCTCGGGCAACGGGCCGGAGTCATCCAGCGTCAGCTCCCGCACGTGCCCATCCGCGGGCACCTCCCACTGACCGACCATGCGGTGGCCGGTGACGAACAATGGTGCGTCCGGCGTCGCCAGCGCAACCACCGGTGCGGTGTCGACCGCGGCAGGCAGGGCGTCGGTGACCACGACCTGCAGGTGGTCATCGACGTTCTCGGTCACGACTTCGACCGTGACCGTGCGGCGCTCGCCTGCTCCTGGGGTGAGCTGGCTCGGGAGAGTGAAGGTCCGCACCGCATCCGGGGCGGGGACGAGCCACCGACCGTCCCGGACGTCGGCCTGCTGGGTGGACCAGTCGGCGTAGTCCCGCGGCTCGGGCATCATGACCTGGGCGGCGTCCGAGGGCTCCTCCAGCTGGGCCTCCAGGAGCGCCATCACCGCCGCCACGTCGCCGTCATCCGTCGCCGGCACCCCGTCGACGTTCACCGCGATGCCGCCGGTCCGTCCGGCCCAGACCCGAATCGTGCTCCCGTGCCCGACGGAGAACGACTGCACCGCGCGCCAATTGTGGTGCATGCCCGGCCCGCCCTCCGACAGGTCGAGCTCGACCGCGCCGTCGTCGACGGGTGGTCCCTCGGTCAGGTCACCCCGCGGCATCGGGATGAGATGGCTTTCCGTCTCCTGGTAGACGCCCAGGGTCGCGACCCCGTCCCCGGGCATGTCACCGCTGAGCTCCAGCATTCCCTGCCCGCTGGGCGGGAGCGCAACCACCTGGGTGACGGGCGGTGAACCCTCCCTGCCCGCGCACGGCAGCGTGATCTCGACACCGTCAACCCTCAGGGTCCCGGCGGGGACCTTGAGGTGGTCGTCCTCGGTGGGCGGCATGTCGCACCAGAGGACGCCGAAGGCCGCGAAGGCGAACTCGGGCGCGGTCGGCAGGCTGACCAAGGTGTCGCGTCGGCCCTTGTCCAGGGTGACCGTCTCCCGCAGGTGCACACCGTTCACCGACCGCGGCGGGTCACCATCCTCGTCCAGCAGCCAGCCGGCCTCGGTGAGGTCCGTGTGGCCGGTCGTCGTCAGCGTCTCGGGGTGCTCCGCCCCGGCGCCCTGCCCGCCTTCGTCGCCCCGGTCTTCGGCCTGCACGAGGCCGACAGCCAGTGCCACGGCCAGCACGGCCGCGATCAACGGTCCGCGTCCACGCCACCGGGTGGGCGCCAGGCCGCTGTCGGGCGTCGCGCCCAGGACGGCCTCCTCCAGCTCCTGCCCGGCGAGGGCGTGCTGGTCGGCCACGGCCACGAGAGCGAAGTCGAGCCCCGGCACGGACGGGACCAACGTGGCGACCTTGCTCCTCGACACTCCCACGGCCCTGGCGGTGGGCTCGGCGTCCCAACCCTCCACCAGCTGCAGAGCAGCGGCGGCCCTTGCGCGGGGGCGGAGGTGGCGGAGCACGTCGCCGGCATCACCGTCGGTGGCCCGGACCCCCTCCTGTCGCCGGGGAGCAGAGCGTAGGTAGTTCCGGACCAGATCTGTCTTCACCCGGTCGGGCGACACCGGAGACACCGGGTCGTGGTGCGCGAGGGTGCGAGCCGTGAGCGACGTCGCGAGCACCTCTGCACCGGTGAGCATCGCCGCCAGCCGGTGCAGGTCGGCGCCGTGGGCACGGACCAGCTCCCTCAGCTCGGCACTCCCCCGCGACGGCGTCGTCATCACCACATCATGCCTGGGCCACGTTGCCACCGTGCCGACGGCACACTTTCACCAGGCGGCTGGCCGCCGGGTTGGAGATCTCCTGGAGCCTTGCCGGGTGGCGCGCGAGGGACGACCCGACGGGGGCTACCCCCACCTAGTTTCTCCGGGTGGCCGTCTGTCCGGGGACCCCGTGACTGCGGAATCGTGAACGTCATGCACGAAAACCGCTTCACCTACCCCGGGGCCGGGGCAGAGCAGCTGCGCTACGGCGAGCGACATGTCGACGGGCACCAGCTGCTGGCCTGCGATCCCCCGGGTGGGGCACGCATCGTGGAGGCGCTCGGCGACGTCGTCGCTGCCGACCACATCGCCGTTCTCGTGCCGGGCAACGGCCACCACCAGGGCAACTACTTCACCGAGCGCGGACCCGTCGCCCCCCGGGCACGCGGCCAGCTCCTGCTACGCACGATGCAGGACCTCGCCCCCGGGAGCCGCGCGGCGGTCGTGGTGTGGGTGGGCTACCACGCACCGCCCGGGCTGGCCTCAGCCGTGTCCAACGCCCCCGCTGTCAGCGGTGCCCCCGACCTGGCCCGGTTCACCGACTACCTTCCCCGGTCCGCCCACCTGACGCTGGTCGGGCACAGCTACGGCAGCACGGTCTGCGGTCTGGCCCTCACCCATGCACGCGTCCAGGACTGCGTGGCGCTGGGGAGTCCCGGTATGGGCGTGCGGCGGCGCGCACAGCTCGGCGGCGCCCGCCTGTGGGCAGCCCAGGCCCCGACAGACTGGATCCGGCACTTCCCGCAGGTCCGGGTAGGCCGTTTCGGGCTCGGTCGCTCCCCCCTGCACCCCGAGCTGGGCGCCACCCGCATCGGCACCGGCGATGTCGCCGGCCACTGCGGTTACTACACCGAGGGCAGCGAGTCGCTGCGCAACGTCGCTCGGATCGCCCTGGCCCGTTACGACGAGGTGACCCCGCCCGGGGACGCCGGGGCCACGCGGCATACCGCCAGCATGCCGGAACTGGCAAGAGCATGATCACCGACGGCAGCGAGCAGCAGGACGTGGCTATCCGCGCCGAGGCGGTCCGCAAGCACTATCCCGGCCGGGGCCCCGCGCTGGACGGCTTCGACCTCATGGTCGCCTCCGCCACGGTGCACGGACTGCTGGGTCCCAACGGGGCCGGCAAGACCACCGCCGTACGGATCCTGGCCACGCTGGCGCGCCTTGATTCCGGGCGTGCTCGGGTCGCCGGCCACGACGTGACCACGGACCCCGCCGGCGTGCGCGCCCGCATCGGCCTGGCGGGACAGCACACTGCTGTCGATGAGGTCCTGAGCGGTCGTCAGAACCTCGAGATGTTCGCCCGCCTGCACCGGATGCGGGCCGGCGCGGCGCGGCTGCGGGCCGCTGCGCTCCTGGAGCGCTTCGACCTCCAGGCCGCCGCCGACCGACCAGCGGGCCACTACTCCGGCGGCATGCGCCGGCGGCTCGACCTGGCCGTCAGCCTCATCCGCAGCCCGGAGGTGCTCTTCCTGGATGAGCCGACCACCGGCCTGGACCCGCGCAGCCGGAGCGAGGTGTGGAGTGCGGTCCGCGAGCTGGCGGCAGCCGGCACCACGGTGCTGCTCACCACCCAGTACCTCGAGGAGGCCGACCGGCTGTGCACGCGGATCTCGCTGATGGAGCGGGGTCGGGTCGTGGCCGAGGGCTCGCCCGCCGAGCTCAAATCGCGGGTCGGCGGGAGCCGGGTCGAGATCGTGGTGCCCCCGGGCAGGGACCTGCTGGGCGTCACCGGGGCGGTCTCCGCCGTCTTGGGCGGAGCGCCCGAGGTCGACCCGGTGGGGCGCCGGATCTCGTTCCCGCTGCACGGCGGTGCCGAGGCGCTCATCCGTCTGGCGCACGCAGTGGGCGAGATCGGGCTGGATCCGGCCGATGTGTCGCTGCGCCGCCCCGACCTCGACGAGGTCTTCCTCCACCTGACCGACATACCGGACCTGCAAGGAGTGGGACGATGAGCGCCCCGACGCTGGAGAGCCTCCCCCGGACCCGCCTTTCCGACCTGGGTTGGGCGGCTGCCGACACCTGGGTGGTGGCCCGGCGGCACCTGCTGCGCCTGGTGCGTCGGCCCGACGAGCTGCTGGGCACGCTGCTGATCCCGGTCATGGCTGTGCTGATGTTCGGCTTTGTCTTCGGTGACGCCTTGGGGGCGGCCATGGCCGTGCCCGGTGGTGAGTACCGTGACTTCCTGCTTCCGGGGCTGTTCGCCCTGACTATGGCCTTCGGGATCGGCAACACCACCATCGCGGTGGCGGCCGACGTCCGCGGCGGCGTGCTGGACCGGATGCGCTCGCTGCCGATGTCCAACGTGGCGCTGCTCACCGGCCGGTCGCTGGCGGATCTCGTGACGGCCCTGGTCGAGCTGACGATCCTGATGGCGCTGGGGATGATGCTGGGCTGGCAGTGGCACGGCAGCCTCGCCGCGGCGCTCGCCGCCGTCGGCCTGCTGCTGCTCCTGCGCCTGGCACTGTCCTGGGTCGGCATCCTGCTGGGCCTGCTGGTCAGCGGCCCGGAGGCGGCGATGAAGTACTTCGCGCTGATCTTTCCGTTAGCGATGGTCGCGGACACCATCGTGCCCACGTCCCTGATGCCGGAATGGCTCGCCGGGGCGGCCGAGTGGAATCCCCTCTCTGCCACCGTGACCGCGATCCGGGGCCTCTTCGGGGGTCCCAACGCAGCGTCCACCTCCTGGGTCGCCGAGCACTCGGTGGCGATGGCCGTCGCCTGGCCGCTGGCGATCACCACGGCCGGCGTGCTCCTGGCCCTGGCCCGGCTGCGGCGCCTGGGGCGGTGAGGGTCGGCCTGAGGGCACGCAGGCCGTGAGCCGCTCGCGCCGATGGGGCGCTGCGGCAGCAGCGGCTGCCCAGCGGCTTGACCCTCCCGTTCCGTGAGCCCTTAGCGTCCAACGCATGGACACACGAGGCACATCCAAGGCCGAGACGACGCTGCCGACTGCGCTTGCGGCGTTGGTCCACCCGGACAAGGACGTGCGCCAGCAGGCGGCTGTGGGACTGGGGGAACGGGCTGACCCACGGCTTGCGCCCGCCATCGCCCAGCTGTTGTGGCGCGAGAGCGACTTCTTCGTCCGGGAGACCCTGACGTGGGTGCTAACACGCACTCCCGCCACCGCGACCGAGGCCGCGACTGCGGCGTTGGCCGACCCCGACGCTTCGGTGCGTCTGCAGGCTTTGCACGTGCTCAGCAAGATCGCCGATCCTGATTCCGCTGCGGTGGTGGCTGCCCAGCTCGAGGACCACGACCCGGGGGTGGTGGACAAGGCACGGTGGGCCCTCGCGCGGATCGGTGACCCCTCGGTCATCCCGTTGCTGGTCGACCGGCTCGGGCAGACGGACCTGGCGGGGCGGGACGCGATGACCACCACGCTGGCCCAGTTCGGCGCAGCCGCGGTCCCCTCACTCGTGTCTGCCTTGGGCGATGAGGATCCCAGCGTCCGGGCGCACGCCGCGGACGTGCTGTGCTTCATCGGCGCCCCGGGGGCAGTGCCGGCGATCACTGCGCTGGTCGGTCTCCTGGGAGATGACCACCCGGATGTGCGGATGTCGGCCACGCTCGCGCTACGTGAGCTGGTCGACCACCCGAGCGTCAGGAGCGCTCTGCAGCACGCGGCAGCCACTCATGACGATGCTCGGGTGCGTGCTATCGCCAGTGCCAGCATCTGAGGCTCCCGCGATGCTCTGGCTGGGCTGTTGTCGCGCGCTCGACACCGACCTGCCTCGGTGCTAGTGTGCCGATATTCGATGTATCGATAAGCAATACATCAGTGGCAGGGGAACATCACGACAAGCACCGAACAGACGAGCTCGAAGACGCTGCTAGGTCGCGCTGCGTTGATCATCATCAGCGTCCTAACTCTCCTGGGCTCCGCCTTCACCTTTGTGCTGCTGGCACTCCACGTGCACAGCCTGCGGACGAACCCGGGATCCCAGCTTCGACTGGTTGGGCTCGGAGAGGACCAGGCTGACGGAATTCTGCCGCCAGGCATGCAGTACGACACGGCGACCATGACGGTGGGGGTCGACGTGGTGGCGCATGGGGTCGACCACGCGTTCCTCACCTGGCAGATCTGGGCGTGGGCCAGCCGATATGGGGTGGCCATCGTCCTGCTGTTGTCGGTGGTCTACCTGTGCTGGCGGCTGTGGCGTGGAACGCTGGGCCTGGGTCAAACGATGTCCTGGTGGGCAGCAGGTTTAGGGGCGCTTGCGCTTGCGGTCGCGGTACTGGCTCCCTGGGCGCTCATCTCCGCCGACCAACTCGTGGCCCAGGCTGTCGCCGCCCCCACCGATCCGCAGCACGGCGACCCGTGGTTCGTGGTGCCCGGCTGGTCCATCCAAGACACCGACTGGTGGCTCGCCCTGTTCGCCGCACTGCTGTTCCTCCTAGCGCTGCTGCTACGCCGGGCTCAACGGGCCGAACGTGACACCCAGGGCCTGATCTAGGTGATGGCGCGACGCACACAGGCGGTTCCTCCATCGGAGGTGACATGCCACCTCGATGAACTGCTGGCCGACCGCGGAATGACCTTGGCTGACCTGGCCAAGCAGGTAGACATCACCTACGCGAACCTGTCGGTGCTCAAGAACAACCGCGGCCGCGCGATCCGCTTCTCCACCCTCGCCGCAATCTGCCGAGCTCTGAACTGCTCGGTCGGTGAACTCCTCGAGGTACTCCCAGACGGGGGATAGGCCACTTGCGCCCAGCGGCAGAGTCGATCGGTGTGCGGAGTTCGCGCCGACGTTAGACGCTCGGCATGGGCGGGCAGCTCTGGGGCAGAACCCAGCGTGACTACAGGGGGAGTTTGAATCCTTCGTGGGTGGGTTGGTAGCCAAGGTGTTCGTAGAAGCGGTGAGCGTCGGCTCGCTGCTTGTCGCTGGTCAGTTGAGCAAGCGTGGCGCCTCGCCGGCGTCCGTACGCGTGGGCCCAGACGAACATCGCTGTTCCTACTCCGGTGCCGCGGGCGCTTGGCGTGAGGCGGACCGCGTCGATGTGTAGCCGTTTGGCGCCCTCTCGGGACAGGCTCGGGATGAGCGTGAGCTGCAGGGTGGCCACGATCAGGTCCTCCTCGTCGCAGATGACGGCGAGGAACTGGTTGGGGTCGTCGTCGATCTCGGCGAAGGCCTGTTCGTAGGCGCTCAAGTCGGCCCTTTCGCGGTCGGCGCCGAGGATGTCGTCGGCCAGCAGCACGGCTAGCGCTGGGATGTCGCGAATGGTGGCACGCCGTACGGTGTACCGCCGACCACTCACCTGGAGGTGTTCCATCGGGCCAGCATGACAAGGGTGACGCGACGACCCACGACGAGGTCCAGTGTCGGGTCCGGGTCCCTCCAAGCTTGCGTGACAGTTGCGTGCGACCGCGCTCCTGGCGACTGGACCGTGGCAAGCAGAGATCCCCCCACGGCGGCACAAGGGGTAGCTGGAGCTAGAGGGCGCTCTGGATGGCAGCAGACTGTCTGGCCAGCCAGTGTCTGGCTCGGGGCAGCTTGTCTTTCACGCCCTCGTCCCACCACCGGCGGAAGACAGGGTCAACCTCGGCGGCAGCCTGCGCCGTGAGAGCGAAGTTGGCCACCATCCGATTCGCCAACGGAATCACTTGGGCCCGCTGGCCCGCCGTCATTCCGTAGGCGTCGGCGAAAGCGCGCACCCGGGTGGGAATGTGTGCCTTGACCAGCGAGGAAGCCCGGTCCTCAGGATCGACAAGGGGTGCCCACCAGTAGAGCGCGTTGGCGAGGTCGGCGACACGCGTGGTCGGCCGGGCAAGGTCGAAGTCGATCAACGCCTTCGGGCGTGAGTCGGCGAACACAACGTTGCCGGGGCAGTAGTCCATGTGCGACACGAGCTCCGCCTTGTCGATCCTCCGCCTTGTCGATCAGGGGGACCACCCCGGCAGGCCGTCTTCCAGGAGTTCCGCCCCAGGTCGCACCAGTTGGCGGGAGCCAACCGTCTGCCGCTTCGTGCAGCCGACGAATGAGCGCCCCCAGTGCCTCTAGCGCGTCTACCGTCGTCGCGTAGGCAGGTAACGGCTCGACCGGCACGTCACCAGCCACGTAGGAGAGGATCTCCCGTCCTTGTGCGTCATACCCCAGCGGCTCGGGACACTCGGTGAATCCCCGACTGCGCACGTGCGCAAGATACGCCTGGATGGTGGCCGTGAACGGCCGCACCGGACGGCGCACGGTCTGCCCAACCCGGACCACGTGGGTGACACCCTCGCTAGCCAGCGTCTGCTCGACATCCTCGGTCACCCCAGAACCGTAGTACCGGTACGGCGCCTGCGACTGAGAGCGGGTGCGCAGTCATCGGCGAAGTCGAGATGTCACGACCATGCTGGTTTTGCCCTGGAGCTTAAGTGGCAGGGGTCTACCGTCCGGCTGCTGGTCCGTCGTCGAGCGATAGTTCCTGGGGAGACTCCGGGTCGGTGAGTTCGACGGTCTGTCCGTCAGGGTCTTGGACGACGAAGGACCAGTACCCAACCCAGAATGGCTCCGGCCTCAGCGCGGGCACACCGGCGGCTTTGAGCCTGGTCACGGCCGACCCGAAGGCAACGGGTGGGAGTGCAATGGAAATGGACCTGACCTGTTCGGTTGTGGGCGCATTGGGCAGCTGGCCGTGGCCCCAACCGGGTTGGAAGGCCCAGCCCATGGGCCGCTCAAGCGAGTCGACAAACCGGAACGACAGTTGCACACAATCGTGTCGAAACGCGATGTCCTCGGGTTCATCCCAGATCAGGTCCAAGCCTACGAGTTCGCCATAGAACTTTCGCGTGGCGGCGATGTCCGTGCAGTACTCGTAGGCAAACCAGGTGGCCATGACGTCAACCGTATCTGCATTTCGACCGGTGAGAATCGGACAACGTGCGCGTCTAGCGGCCAGCCTTCCACGATCAGAGTCTCCCGACAGGAGTTGCGCAAGGTAGCGCCTGACGGCAGACGAGTGCCTGTGGAACGGGTCCGCGCGGCGGTCTTGCCACCGGCCAGGGCATCGATGGCTGCTGGCATTAGGTTGTGGCCCATGTCGCTTCAGTCGGAACTAGCTCCGCTTGTCTCTGCCGCTATCGAGGCCGCGCTCGGTGCGGAGTTCACCGGAGCTGACCCCGTGCTGCGGCCCAGCCAGTTCTCAGACATCCAGGTCAACGCTGCTCTTGGCCTCGCCAAGCGCGTTGGCAGGGCACCGCGCGACATCGCCGCGGACATCGTGGGGCATTTAGCCACGGACGGGACGTTCGCGCAGGTCGAGATCAGCGGGCCGGGCTTCATCAACCTCACTCTTGCCGGCGACTGGATCAGCAACCAGGTGAGTGCCATGGCCGCGGACGACCGCCTGGGCGTACCGCGACAGGATACGCAGCAGGTCCCGATCGACTACTCCGCGCCGAACGTGGCGAAAGAGATGCACGTCGGCCACCTGCGCACCACGGTGGTCGGCGACGCGCTTGCCCGCACGCTGGAGCACCTGGGGCACCACGTCATCCGGCAGAACCACATCGGTGACTGGGGCACGCCGTTCGGCATGCTGCTCGAGCGCCTGCTGGAGGTCGGTGAGGCCAGTGAAGAAGCACGGCTCCTGGAGAGCGACCCCAATGCCTTCTACCAGGCTGCCCGCGCCCGGTTCGAGTCCGACGACGACTTCGCGACCCGTTCCCGTGCCAGGGTCGTCTCGCTCCAGGCCGGGGATCCCGAGACGCTGCGGCTGTGGGGCGGCTTGGTGGAACTGTCCAAGCACTACTTCAACCGGATCTATGGCGCCCTGCGCGTGACGTTGACCGACGCCGACCTGGCCGGTGAGTCCACCTATAACGATGACCTGGCGGCGATCTGTGCAGAGCTGGAGGCGGCCGGGATCGCCACGGTGAGCGACGGCGCCCTGTGCGTATTCCTTGAGGGTTACTCCGGTCGCGACGGTAAACCGGTGCCGCTGATCATCCGCAAGTCCGACGGTGGCTACGGGTATGCCACGACCGACCTGGCCACGGTCCGGCACCGCGTGCGGGACCTGGCCGCCGACCGCATCCTGTATGTCATCGGCGCCCCACAGGCACTGCACCTGAACATGGTGTGGGACACGGCCCGGCTGGCCGGCTGGCTACCGCAATCGGTCGAGGTCGTCCATGTCCAGATCGGCAACGTACTGGGCAAGGACCGCAAGATCCTGCGCACACGCTCCGGCGCTCCGCTACGGCTAATGGCACTGCTGGAAGAGGCTGTTGGGGCGGCGCGAGCGGTCATCGACGAGGCCCGGCCGGACCTGCCGGAGGAGACCCGCGCGGCGATCGCCCCGCAGATCGGCATCGGGGCGGTGAAGTATGCCGACCTGTCGGTCGCGCACGACAGTGAGTACGTCTTCGACCTGGACAGGATGACCGCGCTCACCGGAAACACGGGACCCTATCTGCAGTATGCCGCCGCCCGGGTGCGTTCCATCTTCCGCGCCGCCGGTATGGGTCCTGAGCAGGCACGAGGCCGGATCGTGGTCAGTGAGCCGGCCGAGCGGGAGCTTGCCCTGGAGCTCATCGAGTTCGGTGAGGTGGTCGCACACGTGGGCACGGCGCTCGAGCCGCACCGGCTGTGCAGTCATCTGTTCCAAGTAGCGCAGGCGTTCTCGGCGTTCTACGAGAACTGCCCGGTGCTCAAGGCCGCTGGCCCGCAAGTGCAGGGCTCACGCCTGGCGCTGTGCGCCGTGACGCTCGACGTGCTCGTCACCGGGCTGGGGCTGTTGGGCATCGACTCACCCGAGGTGATGTGACGGGGCTCCCAAGCTGGAGATGGGTGGAGCGCGCCAACTCGGCCTCCAGGACCGTCGGATCGAACTGCATCCACCTCGACCATGCCTTCGACAACAGCAGTTGGCGCGCCAGCCTCCCAGCCTCAACCGTTGGCACGAACTCAACCAGGGGCTCGGTCGGTCGACGTCCTGCTGTCCTCCCCGTCATGGCCACAGCATGTCACCGGCCGCAGAGACAGCCCCGGAGCGAACTAGGTCACCCGCACCGGGTGTCGAGGTGTATTGAAGAGTGCACAGCCTGAGCGGGCAACCCTGCACGGTCCCGGTTGGACACCTTGGCCGTGCAACTAGGCACCTGGTTAGCGGTGTGTCTGACGGAGGCAGGCAGGGCGGCTCCCCAGGTCACCGGCCCAACACGCAGTCCGAGTGGACCCCGCAGGTGGAGCGCTACTGCACCAACCGTCGCTGTGGGTAGGCGCGACCGGCGATCAGGGCACCGTTAAGGCAAGCCCTCGCCAACGCGGGGGAGCTGTTCCTGAGCACCTTCCACGAGTGATGGCATCCGGCCGAAGCGCGATCACGCCACTCGCGTCGCAGCAGCGGTCCTCTCGACCGGTGCCGCCCTCGGGGCCGGTCTGCGCCTCAGTCTCGGTGATGGGACTTTGACCCGCTCGTGCGGCTGCTGTCCCCGGATCCTGCGAGGAGCCGCTCGAGGAGACCGGCGAGCTGGGTTTGCTCCTGGGGTGTGAGCGGGGCGAGGAGCCGGCGCTCGTTCTCCAGGTGTCCTTCGACGACCTGCTCGACCAGGGCAAGTCCGTCCTTGGTGAGCGCGACGAGCACGTTGCGCCGATTGTGTGGATCGGTGCGTCGCCGCAGCAGGCCCTTGGTCTCCAGGCGGCTGAGCCGGTTGGTGATGGCCGCGGAGCTGACCATGGTGCTCTCCGCGAGCTCTCCCGGGGTGAGCGTGAACGGTGCCCCGGAGCGTCGCAGCGTCGCCAGGACGTCGAACTCGCCCGGCTGAAGGCCGTGTCCGGTGAAGTAGGCGCGGGTCGCACGGCCGGCCAGCTCGTTGGCCCGGGAGATCCGGCCCACGACACCCATCGGTGCAACGTCGAGGTCTGGGCGCACCTCGCGCCACTGCTGCAAGTAGTCACTGACCCGGTCCGCTCCCACCACCATCACCTTTCGATCTCGAACTATTTGACTTGTGAAGGTACCACGTCGTACCTTCGTTTGAGGTCGAAGCCTTTGACATCAAAAGATCGGTGGTACGGCATGGCAGCTCAGAGCTCGTGGGGCCTGGTGGCCTCGACGGCCTTCGCGCCGGCGGTGTGGGGCACGACCTATGTGGTCACGACCCTGTACCTGCCGCCGGAGCACCCGCTGTGGTCCGGTCTGCTGCGGGCACTCCCTGCTGGGCTGCTCGCGTTGACCATCGGCCGCTCGCTGCCGCGGGGTGCGTGGTGGTGGAAGGCGTTCGTGCTGGGTGCCTTGAACATCGGGGTGTTTTTCCCCCTACTGTTCCTGGCCGCCTACCTGCTACCCGGGGGCGTGGCAGCGATCTTCGGCGCGAGTACCCCGCTGATCGTCGCAGCACTCGCGCTTCCCCTGCTGCGCGAACGCCCTACCCGCTGGCGCCTGGCCTGGGGCGCGCTCGGGGTGCTGGGCGTAGCTCTGATGGTCCTGGGCCCGGACGCGGCACTCAGCCCCACGGGCGTGCTCGCCGGGATCGCCGCCACCTTGTGCATGGCACTGGGAACAGTACTGAGCAAGCGCTGGGGCAGACCCGTCGGGCCGGTGGCCTACGCCGGGTGGCAGCTCACCGCCGGCGGCCTGGTCATCGCCCCTGTCGCGGTCCTCCTCGAAGGACCGCCGCCGGCCCTCGACGTCAGTGCCGTAGCCGGCTACGCCTGGCTCGGCCTGGTGGGTGCAGCGCTGGCCTACACCCTGTGGTTTCGGGGTGTGGGCCAGATGCCAACCGGAGCGGTCGCGTTCCTGCCGCTGATCTCCCCGCTGGTCGCCACCGTCCTGGGATGGGCGGTCCTAGGCGAAGCGCTCACCCCACTCCAAGGCACCGGCTTTGTCCTCGCCCTGCTGGCTGTCGCCTGCGCGCAGCAAACCCCCTCACGCGTGACCAACCGCCGGCTCGCACCCAGGGAGAGTGTCGGATGAAGATCCTCATCATCGGAGCTACTGGCGATGCCGGCTCGCGCATCCTCGCCGAGGCGTTGCGGCGCCGGCACGACGTCATTGTCGCGGCTCGGCGCCCGCCCCAAGGCCGTACCGCCCCGCTGACGGCGGTTGAGTGATGTCACGAGCACGCTCGTCCTGCACGACGTGGCCCCCGGCTCCCGGGTCGGAGAGACCCCGTCGCGGGCGCGCCATCGACAACGCCCGCCACGGTTCTACGGGAGCGGGTACCGGTCGGGCGTGGCCAGTGCGAGATCGAGGAGCTGGGGGCCTTGGCGGGTGTCCACCCAGGCAGCGTCGTCGTTGTCCTCCAGTACCCAGGTGCCTTCCTCCCAGAGCATGTGGTCGATGGCAAGGGGCCACAGCTCACGTTCTCGCTGGGTCAGGGTGACATGCCGGAGGTAGGCGGTGGCGAAGCGTCCCCACTCGGTGGAGGTGAGCAGCCGCGCCGGGGCGGTGGGGCACTCGTTGTGGAACAGGACGAGCGCCAAGGCGAGGTCGAGGATTCGCGGTTCGACTCCACCGTTGTCCGGGTCGACCAGCACCGGCTCCGTGTCAACAAAGACTAGGTTGCTGGCCTTGTAGTCGCTGGTGACTCCTGCTCGGGGCAGTGGGGCGGCGTTGTCGGCGTCCCGGAGCCCGGGCAGCGCGGTCGTCCACCAGCGCTCTGCCAAAGCACGGACAGAGTTCGTCGCACTCTGCGCACGGTCTCCGGCGTGGCGCGCCAGGACTTCGCCCAGTGTCTCAAGGTCGCTGTCGACGTCCTCGCGGACGGTGTCAGGCCACTCGTAGGGGCGCAGGCCAGCCTCGAGTTGGGGCGTCAGGGATACGGCGTGAATGCGGCCCAAGAGGTCGCCAGCAGCCTCGATGTCACCGAGGGAACCGTTGTAGGGGCGGCCTTCAACGAAGGGGTACACCACCCACCATGATGTGTCGGCTTCTTCATCGGTGGCCGCCGGGGACACCTCGATCTGCTGGGGATTGGAAGTGTCAAGTTCCGTCGGAGTGACGACGGTGATTCCTGCGTCCGCCAGTGTGCGAGTCCAACTGGCCATGGCGTCGGCGCGTTGCTGGCTACTTGCGGTCCGCTTGACGACCACGGGAGTGCCGTCGTGCGTCAGAGCTTGGTGGACGTTCGCCCACGGAGACAGCGAGTTCTCATCGACAGAGCGAAGGTCGAAGCTGCGGCGGAGCTGGGCAGATGTCGGTGCGTTCACAAGACGACAGTCAACGGCAGCAATGGACGTCACGGCCAATCAATAAGAGCGCACAGCGAGGCGATGGGCCCGTAGGCCAGACATCTGCAGGCGATCTCGGCGCCGAGATACGCCGCGGGTCCTTCCAGCGTCGCCGCCGGCGGGGGTCCGAAGGTAGCCGTCCGGACTCCCCGACCCCTCGGCGCAGCGCCGGGGCCTGGGAGGCTCGCAGCACGGTGAGGACGCGGGAAGGGTGCCCTCATATAGATCAACGTATATGCATCATAGGAATGCCGCTTTTGTCGAGATGCAGCGAAGACTGCACGCCCGGTTCGGTGAACCTTGCACGATCAGGAACCGCGGCGGGGGTTGTGCAAAGTAGGACCGCGGGCGGCAAGGGCGCGTCCGGCGGCGTCTTGCATGGCAGTCGTTGATCTAGCGCGTCGTGAGCCTGAAGGAGATGAAACCTGGTTCGCGGTTGAGCCGATCAGAGGTGTGTGGGGATGACGTCTCCATCGTAGGGGTCGGTCGTGGCTCGATATGTGGTGTGCCACCAGACTTCTCCGTGGTCGGCTCGAAGCCTGTGAAGCCAGCCCGGGCTACAACAGCCTCCGAGGCGCGGTTGCCCGGTTTGATCCGAGCGAAGATGTGCCGAAAGCCGGCTCGCAGTGCAGCGTCACTCAGCGTGACCAGCGCCGCAGCTGCCCATCCACGACCACGGTGACGGGGATGGATTAGGTACGACACATCACTGGCGGCCTCCGCCGGGGCGAGGTCGTGCAGGTATGCGGACCCCACGACGGTGTCGGAGTCGGGCAGGGTCACCGCGTAGTGAAACGCGGTCCCCGCCGCGCGAGACCCAGCGGCTCGCCGCACGAACTTAGCCGCCCGGGCCGCGTCGTATGGTTGCGGAACGTCTATGTACTGCACGGACAACGGATCGCCATAGATCGCCGTCAACGCCGTGATGTCCTCCGCGCGCCACGGCCGCAACACCACGGTGCTCGCAATGATCACGGGTTCCGGCTCGATCCGCACGACTCCACCGTAGTAAGCAGTTGGCAACCCACACTCAACGACGCCCCGAAGCTTGAAGTGTGCAAGATCCTCCGCACACGGTCGAGCGATCTCCCCCGCAGCTGTCAAGATGCGGTGAACCTTGCACAATCCGCCCGCCTCCTTTGATAACCAGCTCCTTGTCGCAGGGCCGTGAAAAGTTGGGCAGCGCGCGACGCATGCGCCGTACGTCCCGAGCCCACGGTCAAGTCCCGGGTAGTGGTGTAGCGCTGCGCTCCTTGTGAAGTCTCAGGACTTCGTGGACGGTTCTGTCTCAGGACATCGTGGACAGTCGGTCTCATGACATCGTGGCCACTTCACCTGAGTGTTCGCTTTCTGTATGGACTTCAACCACGTGCCCGCGGACGTGCGGTGGGCGATCGCGAACTGGCCCGAGGACGCCGAGCGAGGCGCGGTGACGCTCTTCTGCGAACGGCACGAGATCAGCCGGGCGGTGTTCTACAAGATCCGCCGCCAGGCGCGCGAGTTAGGCCCGGTCGGGGCCTGCGAACCAGGCTCTCGGCGTCCGCACCACAGCCCGTCACGCACGGACGAGAGGGTGATCGAGCACGCTCTGGCGGTGCGGTCCTGGCTGGTCGAGCAGGGCCTTGATGCAGGCCCCCTCTCGGTGCGCGCGAGGATGCTCCGCCAAGGGTTGAACCCGCCCTCACGGGCGACCCTGGCCCGGGCGTTCGCTGCTGCCGGAGCCTCGAAGCCTGAGCCGCGCAAGCGGCCGCGGGCGGCGAACCGCCGGTTCGTTTATCCGGCGCCGAACTGCTGCTGGCAGATCGATGCGTTCGCATGGTCCCTCGCCGACGGCACGTCGATCGCGATCCATCAGGTCATCGACGACCACTCCCGCATGGCGCTCGGGTCCCTGGCCGCCGGCGGGGAGACGGCCAAGGCGGCCGTGCAGGTCGTCTCTACGGCTGTCCGGCGCTGGGGAGTCCCGCAACGGCTGCTCTCGGACAACGGGCTCGCGTTCAACCCCACCCGCCGCGGGTTCACCGGCAAGCTCGTGGACTACCTGACCGGCCTGGGAGTCAAGCCGATCACCGGCAAGCCAGACCGGCCCACGACGCAGGGCAAGAACGAGCGGTTCCACCAGACGCTGCAGAAGTGGCTCAACGCGAGACCGCCGGCCAAGACGATCACCGCACTACAGGCGCTGATCGATGAGTTCGACCAGTACTACAACCACGAGCGCGCCCACCAAGGGCTCGATGGCCTCACACCGGCTGAGGCATGGGCTGCCACTGCGCCTGCACCGGAACCGGCGGCCGAACCGCGCATGCCGCCGATCCCATCCTCGGCGAGCACGCCCACGTCTATCCGCAGCAGGGCAGCTCTGGCCCTGCACCCGGCTGAGGGGGACGCGACGTTGAAGGTCAAACAGAACGGGCAGATCAAGGTGCTCAGCTGCCTGCTCTATGTCGCCACCAGCCGTGCCGGGCAGCAGGTGCACGTCATCTGGAACCAGAGCACCGTCGAGATCTTCACCCACGACGGCGAGCACCTCATCGCCTAACCGCGCCCCGCGACCACCGGCATGTACTACGGGCCGCGCAGCGCCCGCCAGGGCACACCGATGAAGACTGCCGCACAGAACCCCTCAGCTGGCACCGTCGGCACCGCGCAGCGCACCGTCTCCAAAGGCGGGTACGTCGGCATTCTCGCCTGCAAGTTCTACGCCGGATACAAACGCCAAGGCGAGCAAGTGACGATCACCTGGGACGCCACCACCGTGGCCATCAGCGACCCGGCTGGAAAGACGATCGCCACCTACGACAAGCCGACCCGTCGCCGCGGCTGGCACGGCCCCACCGAGAGGCGATCGTCCACGAAGTCATGAGACACACCTGCGTCCACGATGTCCTGAGACACATCCGTGCACGATGAACTGAGACATCACATAGCGCTGCGCTCCTTCGATGATGGGGGTCAGGCGGTGAGTGCGGGTAGTTGGTCAGCTCCGATCTCTGGGTTGGTGGTGGGCACGATGTTGAGGCGGCAGCGGGCCAGGACCTCGAGTCCGAGGTAGCGGCGCCCTTCGGCCCATTCGTCGGTCTGCTCGGCAAGGACGGCGCCGACGAGGCGGACGATCGCGGCCCGGTTGGGGAAGATCCCGACGGCATCGGTACGGCGGCGGATCTCCTTGTTGAGACGCTCCGCAGGGTTGTTGGACCAGATCTGGGTCCACACGTCCTTTGGGAAGGCGGTGAAGGCCAGGATGTCCTCACGCGCTTCGCCGAGGTGCTCGGCCACGACGGGCAGCTTGTCGGTGACGTAGTCGATGAGCCGGTCGAACTGGGCGTGCACGGCGGGGGCGTCGGGCTGGTCGTACACCGAGTGCAGCATCGCCTTGACCGCTGGCCACATCGACTTCGGTGTCACGGACATCAGGTTGGCGGCGTAGTGGGTGCGGCAGCGTTGCCAGGACGTGCCGGGCAGGTTCGCCGCGATCGCCTCGACCAGCCCGGCGTGCGCGTCGGAGGTCACCAGCCGCACGCCGGACAGGCCGCGGGCGACGAGGTCGGCGAAGAACTCGTTCCACGCCGTGCCTGTCTCTGCCGTGGCCACGCGCATCCCGAGGACCTCGCGGTGCCCATCGCCGTTGACGCCGGTCGCGAGCAGGACGACGGCGTTGATGACGCGCCCGCCCTCGCGGACCTTCATCGTGAGCGCGTCGGCGGCCACGAACGTGAACGGGCCGGCTTCGCCGAGAGGGCGGTGGCGGAAGTCCTCGACGAGCTGGTCCAGGTCGGCGGCCATGCGGGAGACCTGGGACTTGGACAACGAGTCGATGCCGAGGGTCTTGACGAGCTTGTCCATCCGCCGGGTGGAGACCCCGGCGAGGTAGCAGTCAGCCACGACGGTGATCAGCGCGGACTCCGCGCGTTTGCGCCGCTCGAGGAGCCACTCGGGGAAGTAGGTACCCTTGCGCAGCTTGGGGACCGCGACATCCAGGGTCCCGACCCGGGTGTCCAGGGGCCGGTGCCGGTAGCCGTTGCGCTGGGCGAGGCGGTCGGGGCTCGTACGTCCGTACTCGGCGCCGACGACAGCATCGGCGTCCGCGGACAGCAGGGTGTTGATGATCGACTGCAGCAGGTGCCGCATCAGATCCGGGCTCGCCTCGGCCAGGGCTTCGCCGAGCAGGCCGGCAGGGTCGACAATGTGAGGTGCGGTCATCGTGTGACTCCGTTCGAGGGTGCTGTGAGAGGTTCACTCGAAGGATCACGCGGTGGCCGCGTCCTCGTCCGACGTACACGCCGAGGACGCTGTCGACGACCGCGCTACACCACTATGCGGGACTCAACTGAGCCCACAGCCCGGTCCTGCTCGGTGGGCGTCAATATTGGGTTGCCCCGGGCCGTGGTGGTCGCGAACTATCGGGTCCGTGACTGACGAGAACCAGGCCAACGAGTTCGACCACCCCTTATCCGCCGCAATCTACGACATGGCAGAGGGCTCGCGGGAGGACCTCGACCACTACGCCGCCATCGTTGAGGAACTCGGCGGCCGCTCGGTGGTCGACGTCGGCTGCGGCACTGGGGTGCTGGCGATCCTGCTGGCGGGCCGCGGGTATGCCGTCACCGGGGTGGACCCCGCCGGCGCCATGCTCGACGTGGCCCGTGCCAAGGCAGGTGCCGAGCAGGTCCGGTGGGTGCACGGGACCGCTGAAAGCCTGCCCGCACTCGTCCAGGACACGAGCTCCTCCGGCGGTCAGGAGACCAACCGACGCGGCGGGCATCAGACCGATCTGCCCGCCGACCTGGCCGTGATGACCGGCAACGTCGCCCAGGTCTTCCTCACCGACGAGGAATGGCTCGGCACGCTGCGTGCAATCCACGACGTGCTTGTCCCCGGCGGGCACCTGGTCTTCGAGACCCGCATCCCCCAGCGTCGCGCCTGGGAGGAGTGGGCGCGGTGGGGCTCCTCGGCCTACCACGTCGAGGGCGTGGGAGAGGTGCGGGACACCTTTGAGCTGGTCCGCGTGGAGGAGCCCTACGTCACCTTCCGCTCCGACAACACGCTGCCTGACGGCACGGTCGTGCCCAGCGAGTCGACGCTGGTCTTCCGGTCGATGACCGACCTGGAGCGGACCCTCGACGCGGCCGGCTTCACCATCCGGGACGTCCGCGACGCCCCGGACCGCCCGGACCGGGAGTGGGTCGTGCTCGCCCAGCGATCGTGACAGGCTGACCCTCGAATGTCCCGCTCGCAGCGGTGTGGACTGACCGCAACGGAGCTCTGGCGACGAACGATATCGAGAGAACTGAAAATTGGGTCAATGCATAGCGTGCCATTGACCCATAGAAGTGATGATCGACGTGATCCGGCGTTCACTGCGGCGCCCTGGTGCCTGTCCAGCGGGGCCAGTCGGTTGCTGCTCGCCCCCGACGTCGAGACCGCGATGTCTGCACGCGAGGGGCGGCACCCCGACGCCCTGCTGCGCGGAGGGGGACGAAGATCTGGCGGCTGGCCGAGTACCTGGCCAAGCTCGTAGCTGCCGGCCGTGACGTCCGGATCGACCCAGAGCCGTACCTGGACCGCGCCCGGCAGTCCGATGCCGCGCAGGCGTGCCTGGAGCGCGGGGGCGACCCACGATACCCAGGCGTGGACCCAGAGGACCTTGACCGCTGCCTGGACCTTGACGCCTTCGACCGGGCCCTGCGTGCCACCCCGAGTGACGACGACCTGCTCGTCGTGACCCCCTGCTGACGCCCGTGGTCAATTCGCTCGTCTTCCACCAAGCAGGTCAGAAGTTGCTGGCCATGTTGGTGAACTTGCTGTAGTGCCCCTGGAAGGCGACGACCACGGTGTCCGTCGGGCCGTTGCGGTGCTTGGCCACGATCACGTCGGCCTCGCCCTCCCGCGGGGATTCCCGCTCGTAGAGCGACTCGCGGTGCAGCAGGATCACGACGTCCGCGTCCTGCTCGATCGAACCACTTTCACGTAGGTCGCTCATCTGCGGCTTCTTGTCGGTGCGCTGCTCGGGACCACGGTTGAGCTGGGAGAGCGCGATAAGCGGCACCTCGAGCTCCTTGGCCAGGAGCTTGAGCGCACGGGAGAACTCGGCGACCTCCTGCTGGCGGGACTCGACCCGCTTGCCCGAGCTCATCAGCTGCAGGTAGTCGACGATGACCAACTTCAGCCCGTGCTGCTGCTTGAGCCGGCGGCACTTGGCCCGGATCTCCATCAGCGACATGTTCGGGGAGTCGTCGATGAAGAGGGGTGCGTCGGTGATCCGCCCCTGGGTCTCGGCCAGGCGGGTCCAGTCCCGATCGCGCATGGTGCCCTTGCGCATGTTCTGCAGCGGGATCTCCGACTCCGCCGAGAGCAGGCGCATGGTGATCTCGGTCCGGCTCATCTCCAGGCTGAAGACGACCGTCGGCATACCCGCCTTGATCGCCGCGGACCGGGCAATGTCCAGGGCGAAGGTCGAGTTGTGGGTGGGGATCATCGACCGGCCGGCCAGGTACAGGTGGTCGGCGTTCGACACCTGGATGCAGCGCACCGGCACCGTGGCCACCGGCCGCACCTCCACGATGCTCCACGTCTGCTCGTCGAGTCCGCCCGCGCCCTGACCGCGCGCCACGGTCACCTCCGCGCTGCCCTGCCAACGCTCCCGCACGACGCTGGTCGTGACGACCTGCGGCTCGCCGTCGATCGACACCTGCCACAGGTGCTCCTCGTCCGCGACGATGACCGAGCCGTCGGAGAACTCCACCTCGAAGCAGGGCCGGTCGAGCAGGACCTCGGTCGCCGCGACCACGGTCGTCGGCCGACCGTCGGCGCCGAGCACCTCCTCACCGACCGCGACCTCCCCCATCGTGGTCCAGCCCTGCGGGGTGGGCAGCGGGGTGTCCAGGGCGAGCGCCTTGCCGACAGCCGGCCTGGCCGCCACGATGACCATCTGGCCAGGGTGCAGCCCGTTGGTGAGCTCGTCCAGGTCGGTGAACCCGGTCGGCACACCGGTCATCTCCCCCGTGGAACCAGCGGCGTGCTCAATCTCGTCCATCGTGGGCTCGATGAGCTGACCCAGCGGGCGGTAGTCGTCGCCGCCCCGCGTCTCGGCGACGGCATACACCTCCGCCTGGGCGGCGTTGACGATCTCCTCCACGTCACCGCCCGCGTAGCCGCTCTGCACGATGCGCGTGCCGGCGTCGACCAGACGACGCAGCACGGCACGCTCGGCGACGATCTCGGCGTAGAAGGAGGCATTGGCCGCGGTGGGCACCGAGGCGATGAGCTGGTGCAGGTATGCCGTGCCGCCCACCCGCTGCAGGTCGCCCCGCTTGGTCAGCTCATCGCCCACGGTGATGGCGTCGACCGGCTCCCCCCGGGCGTAGAGGTCGACACAGGCGGCGAAGATCGTCTCGTGGGCGGGGCGGTAGAAGTCCTGGGCGCGGACAATCTCGGAGCACTCGGCGATGGCGTCCTTGGACAGCATCATCGAGCCGAGCGCGCTCTGCTCGGCGGCGACGTCCTGGGGCGGCAACCGGTCCTCGGGTCCCCCACCGGTGTCCGGAGGCCCGTAGACCTCCATCTCGCTCAGCGCCATGCGCCTCCCTCTCCATCCGATGACAGCCCCGATGACACCAGCGGCCACCGACAGACCCCGCCGGTGCGGGTCACGGCCGATCCCGCACGCGGGCGGTCGCCCCACCGTAAGCCGTCCCGTGAGGGAGCGCACCATCCTCCTGTGGACCGGGTGTGGACACAGGGTGGACGACGCGCAGGGGTGCCTGGGGACAGATGTGGACATCCCTGTGGACAAGCCAGCAACTTCCGCCCCATCACTGCCCTGACCTGCGCATTCATCACTCACAGCCTGTGGAGGAAAAGTTCTCCCGGGCGTGTCGGCCAAGGCCGGTGGGAAGACTTGCACCCTTGATCGACGTTTGGCACTCTAGAGGTGAGAGTGCTAATCGAGCACTCCACCAGCCCCAGGCTCAAGTGAACAAGGAGGACCAGATGATGAGCCGTTTCGACCCCTTCCGTGACATGGAGCGCTTGATGTCTGAGACGCTCCGCACCCCTGCCAGCTCGGCGATGCCGATGGACCTCTACCGCGCGGATGACTCCTTCGTCGCCAGGATCGACCTGCCGGGCGTGGACCCCGGCTCGATCGACGTCGACGTCGAGGAGCGCACCCTGACCATCCGGGCCGAGCGCCACGAGCAGGAGGACGTGGAGCAGTGGCTCTCGCACGAGCGCCCTTCCGGCACCTTTGCCCGCCAGCTCACCCTCGGTTACGGCGTGGCCCTGGACCGCATCGAGGCCGGCTACGAGGACGGCGTGCTGACGCTGACCATCCCGGTCGCCGAGGAGGCCAAGCCCCGCAAGATCCAGGTCGCGCACTCCGCCGGCGGCAACCGCCTGAACGGCACCAAGGACGTGCAGGGCGAGGTCACCTCGCGCAACGACCACGCGGAGACCGCGCAGGCCAGCTGACGCCGGCCGGACCGCCCCACCGGGCCCACCCCGGCCCGGTGGCAGAATCAGCCGGTGACCACCGACGACCAGAGATCTCCCGCGCCGACCCCGGCGCGGGAGATCTTGCGTCTGGCCATCCCGGCCTTCCTGGCGCTGGTCGCGGAGCCCCTCTTCCTCCTCGCCGACTCCGCGATCATCGGCCACCTGGGCACGGCTGCCCTGGCCGGCCTCGGGGTGGCCAGCGCGGTGCTGCTGACCGCGGTCAACCTGTTCATCTTCCTGGCCTACGGCACGACCGCAGTGGTCTCCCGCAAGCTCGGCGCCGGGGACCACCGCGGCGCCATCAGCGCCGGCATCGACGGGCTGTGGCTGGCGCTGCTGCTCGGCGCCCTGGCTGCGCTGGCCACGGCGGTCTGGGCCCAGCCCCTCCTCGAGCTCTTCGGAGCCAGCCCAGGGGTGACCAGCGAGGCAGTGACCTACCTGCGGTGGTCGGCGCTCGGCATACCGTGCATGCTCATCGTGCTCGCCGCGACCGGCGTGCTGCGCGGGCTGCAGGACACACGGACCCCGCTCATCGCCGCCGTGACCGGCTTTAGCGCCAACGCGGTGCTGTCCCTGGTGCTGGTGCACGTCGTCGGCTGGGGGATCGCCGGTGCGGCGATCGGCTCGGTGATCGCGCAGACCGGCATGGCGGTCTACCTGCTGCTCGTGGTCATCCGGGGAGCACGCCGCCTGGGCTCGGACCTGGCGCCCAGCGGGGCTGGGGTGCTCAAGGCGGCGCTGGGCGGCATACCGCTGCTGGTGCGCACGATCGCCCTGCGCGCCGCCCTGCTGCTCACCACCTGGCTCGCGGCCGGCCTCGGGGACGGCCCGCTGGCCGCCCACCAGGTGGCGATGACGGTCTGGGCGACACTGGCCTTCGCGCTCGACGCGCTGGCGATCGCCGCCCAGGCCCTCACCGGCAAGACGCTCGGCGCCGGGGACGTGCGCGGCACCCGGGAGACGACCCAGCTGATGGTGCGGTGGTCCATCTGGTTCGGCGTGATCCTGGCCGCGCTCATCCTCATCCTGCACCGCGTCATCCCCCTGGGCTTCAGCCAGGACCCCGACGTACGGACCGCGCTGGCCGCTGCGCTCATCGTGGTGGCCATCGGTCAGCCGATCGCCGGGGTGGCCTTCATCCTGGACGGCGTCCTGATCGGTGCCGGGGACACCCGGTGGCTGGCCTGGGCTCAGACGCTCGCCACCCTCGCCTACGTCCCCATGGTGCTGGCGGTCTGGGCGTCCGGCGTCACCGGCGTCACCGGCCTGGTCTGGCTCTGGGTGGCCTTCAACGGCTTCATGCTCGTCCGGGCCCTGCTGCTGTGGGGTCGCGGTCAGGGCGATCGCTGGATGGTGGTCGGCGCCGAGCGCTGACCCCGTGCCCTGCCGTGCTCGGTATGGCGTGCCGGGCGCCCTCGCTGCGGTGGCAGGCTAGTGGTGGTCGGGGCTCTGGTCGTGCTCTCGCCGGCCCAGGTGGATGTCGGTGGGGGCGATCTGACCGGTGCGGAAGCCGGCGCGGCCGACCATGTGGGCAGCGGCGGGGATGGTGAGCATCTGGAACAGCGTGATCAGCACCAGCATGCCGACGTCCAGGCCCGAGCGGGTCCGCAGACCGACGCCGAGCATGACCAGGATGACCCCGAGGATCTGCGGCTTGGTGCCGGCGTGCATGCGGGTCAGGAGGTCGGGGAAGCGCAGCAGACCAATGGCGGCCGCGACGCAGAGCATTGCCCCCAGGAGCAGACAGATGAGCCCCAGGACGTCCAGCACGTCGTAGAAGTTCACGGGTGGCCTCCGCCGCGTCCGGGTCTGTGGTCGGGGGCGGCCCGATGGGCCCGGGCAGCGTGGGAGCGGCGCGGGCCGCGACGGGCCAAACTGTGCCGGGGAGCGGGCGAGCCGCCCTCCTCGAGCCGGTCCGGTGCGGGCGCGACGAACGGGATGTCGCGGTCCCGGGCCACGAACCGGGCCACGGCGACCGAGCCCATGAAGCCGACCAGCGACAAGGAGATCAGCAGGGGCAGGGTGGTCCAGGCGTCGGTGAGAGCCGCGTAGGCGCCTAGCGCGCAGACCACGATGGAGACCAGCACGTCGGTGGCCACGACGCGGTCCAGCACGCTGGGGCCCAGGGTGATCCGGATCAGGCTGAGCAGGGCGGAGACGAAAAGCAACCCGCCGATCGCCCAGGTGAGCCAGGTCTCGATGGTGTCGATGTTCATCGCGGCGTCTCCTCCTCCGGAGCCTGCGGACCCTCGTCGGGCCGCATCTCCTCGACCCGCTGCCCGGTCTGCTCCCTGACCTGGTCGGCCGTCTCGGACACGGGCCCGTGCCTGGTCGCCGTCCGCTGGGCCTCCCGGCGTCGGCGCGGGTCCAGCAGGGCCTCCGGGTCCGGGTGTAGGGCGCGCAGCACCCGCGCCTCCTGGGCGCGGATCCGCCGCCGCACCGCTTCTGCTTCCTGCCGGGTGCGCACGTCCAGGGCGTGGATGGTCAGCACCCGGGTAGCCGGGTCCAGCTCGATGACGACCGAGCCCGGGACGAGGGTGACCATCTCCCCGGTGAGCACCTGCAGCAGCTCGTCGTCGCCCACCAGCTCCATATCCATCACCACCCCGCCGACGGTCGGGCCCGGGCGGACCGTCAGCCAGGCGACCTGGAAGGAGGCGACGGCCAGGTCGTAGCTGAACCGGCTGATCAGCACGATCAGCCCCCAGGGACGAGGGCGCAGCCGCACCAGCACGTGCGGCAGCGGGAAGAGCAACAGCACGATGACCGCGACGATCGCTCCGCCGACGACGGCCACCGGGGTGACCTCGCCCCAGAGCATGACCCAGACCACGGTCAGCCACAGCAGCGCCCACGGGGACATTCGCCACCGGCGGGGGGAAAGCAGACCTCTGATCATCACAGCGACACCCCCGATCCGAGCACGGCCTCCAGGTAAGGGGTGCGCTGCACGAGGTCCACGGCAGCGCGGGTGGCCACCCCGAAGAGCGGGCCGGCCACCACGGTCAGGGCGACGCCGACCCCGACCAGCGCGGTCGTGGGTACCAGCACCCCGAGGCCAAGGGCCGAGTGGTGGCCCCCGCGCACCGGGCCCGCGCCGGTCAGCCCGGTCGCGTTCTCCGACCAGAAGGAGCGACCCCACATCTTGGCCACGGCATAGAGCGTGAGCAGGGAGGTGGCCACCGAGGCGACGACGACGGTATAGGCCAGCCACGACCCGTCGCTGACACCGGCCTGGATGAGCCCGACCTTGCCCAGGAAGCCGGTGAAGGGCGGGATGCCGGCCAGGTTCATCGCCGGGATGAAGAAGAGGACGCCAACGACCGGCGAGATGCGCGCGAGGTCGCCGAGCCGGGTGCTGTCAGAGGAACCACCCACCCGTTCCACCAGCCCGACCACGAGGAAGAGCGTGGTCTGGATGAGGATGTGGTGGGCCACGTAGAAGATCGCCGAGCCCAACCCATGCGTGCTGCCCAGCGCGATGCCGAAGAGCATGTAGCCGATGTGGCTGACCAGGGTGAAGGAGAGCATCCGCTTGATGTCGTCCTGGGCGATCGCGCCGAGGATGCCGACCACCATGGTCAGCAGTGCCGCCCACAGCAGCAGGTCCTCGAACCGCGACTGCGGGAAGAGCAGCGTCTGGGTGCGGATGATGGCGTAGATGCCGACCTTGGTCAGCAGCCCGGCGAACACCGCCGTGACCGGTGCGGGGGCCGTCGGGTAGGAGTCGGGCAGCCACCCGGACATCGGGAAGACCGCGGCCTTGACCGCGAAACCCACCAGCAGCATCACGTGCAGCAGCGCCGCCGTGCCCGGGGAGATCTCTCCCAGCCGCTGGGAGAGCAGGGCCAGGTTGACCGTGCCGGTCGCGCCGTAGACCAGGCCGATGGCCGCCAGGAAGATCATCGAGGACAGCAGGGAGACCTGGACGTAGGTGATCCCCGCCCGCACCCGCTCCAGGGTGCCGCCGAGGGTGAGCAGCACGAAGCTGGCGGCGAGCAGCATCTCGAAGCCGACGTAGATGTGGAACAGGTCTCCGGCGACGAAGGTGGTGGTGACGCCGGCGGCGAGCACCAGCAGCGAGGGGTGGAAGACCGGAAGGGGGGAGTGTCCGTCACTCTCGTCGTCGAAGCTACTGGCCCCCTGCCCGATGGAGTAGGCCAGGACCGCCAGGGTCACCGTGGTCGAGACGATCACCATGAGGGCGGAGAGCCGGTCCACGACCAGCGTGATCCCCTCGAACGGGGTCCACCCGCCGACGTACATCACCTGCGGGCCGAGGGTGTCCGCCGCCCAGAGCAGCACGCCGGCGCAGCCCAGCATGCCGATCAGCACGCACATGCTCACCACGCGCTGCACCCAGGTATTGCGGGCCGCCGCCAAGGTCAGACCGGCGCCGACCAGCGGCAGCAGCACCACCATCGGGACCAGCCAGGCGTACTCCGTGATCATCGCTTGCCCCCCTCAGGGTCGCTGCCCTGCGCGTCGCCTGAGGAGTCGTCCCGGCCGGGGCTAAGGTCCAGGCCGCGCTCGGCCCCGTCGGTGGACTCACCGGCGGTCCGCCCCGACGCGTCGACCGTGGCCCCGCCGTCAGCGAGCCGCTCCTCGGCGACGTCCTCCGGGTCGACCGTGCCCTGGCCCGGTCCGCCCATCGCGTGGTCGTAGCGCTCGGTGGTGGGGGTGGCCGGGTCGCCCGGGATGCCCTGGCGGGTCGTCTCGTGCATCTTGCGCTCGGTGCGCTGGGTCTCGGCGGCGATCTCGTCGGCCCGCTCGCGGGCACTGGGGCCATCGATCTCGACGGCCTCGGCCATCGCGTGGATGCGCGCGGACTCGAGGTCGTCGACGACCAAGTCCTCGCGGCCCAGCTGCCAGCTGCGGTGCGCGAGAGCCAGGACGAAGGCGGTCATCGCCAGGGTGATGACGATCGCGGTGAGCACCAATGCCTGGGGGACCGGGTCAGCCATGGCCGTGTCCTCGGAGACCCCCACGATGGGGGGCGCGCCAGCGGGTCCCGAGCCGATGATGTAGAGCAGGTTGATGCCGTTGCCCATGAGCAGGAAACCCATGAGCGCACGCACCAGAGAGCGGGCCAGGAACAGGTAGACCCCGGTGCCGATGAGCACGCTGGCTACGACGATGAGCGAGAGGTTGGGGGTCACCGGGACGCCACCCCCTCGGCCTGCTCCTGCTCGCTCTCCACGCGGATCTGGTTGTCGATCCCCGACCCCAGGCTGCGCAGGATGTCGAGCATCAGGCCCAGGACGACCAGGTAGACGCCGACGTCGAAGAACAGCGCGGTCACCAGGTGCACCTCACCCAGCAGGGGGATCTGCAGGTAGGTGTCCCAGGTGCGCAGGGCCGGGCTGCCGAAGGCCATCGGGACCAGGGCCGACCCGGCCGCGATGAACAGGCCGGTGCCGAGCAGGGCCGCAGGCATGACCGGCAGCGCGGCGCGCAGCTCGTAGCCGCGCCCGGCCAGGTAGCGCAGGCACAGCGCCAGGCCGCCCACCAGCCCCGCCGCGAAGCCGCCGCCGGGCTGGTTGTGGCCCGAGAGCAGCAGGTAGACCGACCACAGCAGCACAGTGTGGAAGACCAGGCGGGTGACAACCTCAAAGATCGTCGAGCGGCGCTGCGGGTCCAGCTGGTCGCCCGCCGTCAGCCACCGGCTGGGGCCGCTGACCCGAGAAGTGACCCCGCGGGGGGTGCGCAACCGGGCGCGGCTGCCCCGCGCGGTGCGCAGACCAGCCCGCACCCGGTCCATGATGTCCTCGCGCAGGAAGACCAGGCTGGCCACACCGGTCGCGCAGGCCAGCACGACCGACAGCTCGCCCATGGTGTCCCAGGCGCGCACGTCCACCAGGATGACGTTGACGATGTTGTAACCGGCGCCGTAGTCGACCGCGCGCTCGGGCAGGCCCATGCCGGCGGGCTCGTGGATGCGCGAGGAGGTGGCGATCAAGGCACTGAGGCCGATCACCACACCGGCGGCGGTCCCGAGCAGGGCGCGCACCCGCCTGGTCATCCGGCTCGGGTCGTCGGGGAAGCGCCCGGACAGGCGGCGCAGGACCAGGACGAGGACAACCAGCGAGACCGTCTCGACCAGGATCTGGGTCAGCGCGATGTCGGGGGCGCCGTGCAGCAGGTAGAGCATCGCTGTGCCGTAGCCGGTGACACCGACCAGGAAGACCGCCCGCAGGCGCCGCCGGGCGCGGGTGGCTAGGACCGCGGCCAGGATGATCAGCACGATCACGGCGACCTGTGCGGCACTGTCGGCGATCCGGACCCGCTCGGGCCAGGCGATGTCCCCGGTCACCATCTGGTAGGCCGGCAGCGCGATGAGGACGCTGATGATGATGCCGAGCAGCGCGGGCAGCGAGCCCCGCTGGAAGAAGCCGGTGATCTCCAGAGCGGTCCGGTCCAGACCGCGCATCAGGTGGTGATAGGTCCGGCCCGCGTCGAAGGGCCACAGCGGCACCGGCACCTCCACGGGCCGGCGGGCCTGCGCGCCCCACCACAGCGTGCCCAGCACCCACACCAGGATCGAGGCGTAGAGCGGCAGGCCGAGACCGTGCCACAGGCCCAGGTGCACCGCATAGCCATCGGCGACGGCGGTCACCGAGGAGGTATGCGGTGCCAGCGCCGCTTCCAGGGCGGTCGAGGTGACCCCCAGCACGACGCTGGCCAGGGCCAGCAGGAGCGGGACCCCGATCAGGATCGCGGTGGGCGGGTGCCAGCTGGTCTCCGCGTCCGCGGCGGTCGGGCCGGCCGGGGCAGCGAGGGTGGCGCCTGCGTCGCTGCCCTGGCCCGTCCGGCTCTCCCCCGCCCGGGGCTGCTCGACGCGCGGCAGCTGCGGCGGCCGAGAGGCGTCGGTGAAGGCGCCCCAGACGAAGCGGGCGGAGTAGGCCATGGTCAGCACCGATCCGAGCACGACGGAGACCGCGGCGAAGCCCTGCAGCGACCACCAGCCGTCCACCGGGTAGAGCACGGCCGTGAGCGCGGCCTCCTTGCCGACGAAGCCGAGCAGCACCGGGATGCCGGCCATCGACATGGCGCCCAGGGTGCCGGCGACCGCCAGCAGCGGGGCGCGGCGGCGCACCCCCGTGAGGCGGCGGATGTCGCGGGTGCCGGCGGCGTGGTCGATCGCGCCGGTGGTGAGGAAGAGCGCGGCCTTGAACAGCGCGTGGGCGACCAGCATGGTCAGCCCGGCCAGGGTGGCTCCCTCGCTGCCGTAGCCGACGAGCAGGAGCAGGAAGCCCAGCTGACTGACCGTCCCGTAGGCCAGGAGCAGCTTCAGGTCGGTCTGCCGGGTCGCGCGGAAGCCACCCAGGAGCATGGTGAATCCACCCAGGACCAGCACCACGACCTGCCAGGTGAGCAGGTCGGCATACCCCGGCGCGAACCGGGCGACCAGGTAGACACCGGCCTTGACCATCGCGGCGGCGTGCAGGTAGGCGCTGACCGGTGTCGGGGCGGCCATCGCGCCGGGCAGCCAGAAGTGGAAGGGAAACAGGGCGGACTTGGTGATCGCGCCGACCAGCAGCAGGGCGATCCCCCAGGCCACGGTCGTCCCGGTGTGAGGCTCGGCCACCAGCTCGCTGATCCGGTAGGTGCCGGCGCCCTCGCCGAGCATGACGATCCCGATCAGCATCGCCAGCCCGCCGAAGGTGGTGACGATGAGCGCCTGCTTGGCGGCCCGGGTGCTGGCCGCGCTGGTGGTCAGATAGCCGACCAGCAGGTAGGACAGGACGGTGGTGATCTCCCAGAAGATGTAGAGCACCAGCAGGTCATCGGTGGTGACCAGGCCGAGCATCGCCCCCGCGAAGGCGACCAGAGCCCCGGCCAGCAGCCCCAGGTTGCCGTCGTCGTCGTCGAAGTAGTGGGCGCAGTAGACCAGGATGAGCGCGCCGATTGCGGACACGATCAGGGTCATCACCCAGGCGAGGGTGTCCATCCGGAAGGCCAGGTCCATCCCGAGGGCGGCGACCCAGTCGAGGTGCTCGACGTGGGCGTCCCCCGCCCCTGCGGGCAGCTGGCCGGCAGCCCAGACCGCTGTGGCGGCGGGAGCCAGGGCCAGCACGTGGAAGGCCTTGGCCCCGAGGCGTCGCACCAGCGAGGGCGCGAGGCAGGCGGCCAGGAGGTGGATGAGGAGGAAGGTGATGAGCACAGATCCTCCTCAGTAGTTGACGCGTCCCGGACCAGGGTACGCGTGGTTTGTCGGTGGCGCGACAGGCGGACCTGCCGGGCGGGAGGGGACGAGAAGGCCGCGACAGCGGGACGACCGGCATACCCGCGCCCATGATGCCAAAAGCCCCGGTCCCAAGAGAAACGGAACCGGGGCCTGAGGGTCAGAGCGTGGTCAGGAGGCGACCACGTTGATGGTCACGTCGACCGCGACCTCGTCGTGCAGACGCACGTGCACCGGGTGCTCACCCACGGCGCGGATGGGGCTGCGGACCTCGATGCGGCGCTTGTCCACCTGCGGGCCGCCGGAGGCCGCGATGGCCTCGGCGATCTCGCTGGGGGTGACGGCGCCGAACAGGCGGCCGCCCTGGCCGGCACGGGCGGTCACGGTGACCGTCGTGCTCTCGAGCGTGGCCTTGGCGGTTGCGGCCTCCTCGGCAGTGCGCAGCGCGCGCTTCTCGCGGCCGGCCTTGATCGAGTCGACCTGCTTCTGGCCGCCCTTGGTCCACGGCGTGGCGACCTGGCGGGGCAGCAGGAAGTTGCGGGCATAGCCGTCCTTGACATCGACGACGTCACCGGCCTCGCCGAGGCCGGTCACCGGCTGGGTCAGGATGATCTTCATTGTGCTTCTCCGATCGTGTCTGCGCGGCTCAGCGGGCGGAGCTGCTGTAGGGCAGCAACGCCATCTCGCGGGCGTTCTTCACCGCGTTGGCGATACGGCGCTGCTCCTGGACGGAGACGCCGGTGACGCGACGCGCGCGGATCTTGCCGCGGTCGGAGATGAACTTGCGCAGCAGCGCGGTGTCCTTGTAGTCGATCGCCTCGATCTTGGCGGTCTTGAGCGGGTTGGCCTTCTTCTTCGGCTTACGCATGACGGGCTTGGCCATCGTGGTGCTCTCCCTTTCTACGAAGAGCCCGAGCCGTGCTCGGGATGGTGTGTCTTGAATGGGTATGCGGTGCCGTGCCCTCGTCGGGCCGGTCACCGCTGTTGTGTCGTGGGCGGGCTAGAAAGGCGGCTCGTCGTAGGACGGCGCGCCGCCCCAGCCGCCGGACTGGCCACCGCCACTGGTGTTGCTGGCGCCACCGGTGGCCCACGGGTCGCTGTCCGGGGCCGAGGTGCCAGCGGCCTGCTGGCCACCCTGTGCCGGCTGACCAGACTGACCGGCCTGACCCTGACCCTGGTTCCAACCGCCCTGGCCGGACTGGCCCTGGCCCTGGCCCGGGTTCCAACCACCCTGGCCGCCCTGGCCGGACTGACCGCCCTGCCAGCCGCCACCGCCGCCACCCTGGCCGCGCTGGGCCTTGGTGACCTGCGCGGTGGCGTAGCGCAGAGACGGGCCGACCTCGTCGACCTGCATCTCCATCACGGTCCGGTTCTCACCCTCCGGCGTCTGCCAGGAGCGGGAAACCAGCCGACCGTTGGCGATCACGCGGTCACCGCGGTGCAGCGACTCGGCGGCGTGCTCGGCCGCCTCCCGCCACACCGAGCAGCGCATGAACAGCGTCTCGCCGTCCTTCCACTCGTTGGCCTGCTTGTCGAAGGTGCGGGGGGTCGAGGCCACGGTGAAGTTGGCCACCGCCGCACCGCTGGGGGTGAAGCGCAGCTCGGGGTCGGCGGTCAGGTTGCCGATGACGGTGATGGGGGTCTCTCCGGCCATGTCAGGTCATCCTCGATCGTCGTCGTGGGCGGGGTTGGTCAGATGGGGAGCGAGCAGATCAGACGTCGCGACGCAGCACCTTGGTCCGCATGACGGACTCGTTGAGGCCCAGCTGACGGTCCAGCTCCTGGGCGGTCGCGGGGTCGGCGGTCATCTGGATGACGGCATAGATCCCCTCGGCCTGCTTCCTGATCTCATAGGCCAGGCGACGGCGGCCCAGGATGTCGATCTCGTCGACGGAGCCACCTTCCTTCCCCACGACGGCGAGCATCTTCTCCAGCGTGGGCTGAAGGGTGCGCTCCTCGGTCTCGGGGTCGAGGATGATCATCAGTTCGTACTGACGCATGCGTGAACCCACCTCCTTCGGTCTGTAGCGGTCACGGTCTCTCCGTGACAGGAGGGCTTCATACGTTTCGTCACCGCTACCCCCAGCCTGCCACCGACCGGGAGGTCGGGGCGGGGTTATCCACAACGGAGCAACCTGCAGGGAGGAGCGGTCAACGAGCATACGATACCGACCACGCCGGGCAGCGGCCTAATCCCCTGCCCTCGACACGGGTAATGTCACCCCTCGCGAGCGCCTCCGCGGGCACTGCGCCGGCGGTCCGCCGGGCCGGCGGCCCGGCTGCTCTCACCGGGATCTCACCGGAGCCCCGCCATACTGGTCCGGTCCAACCCGAAGGAGTCCTATGAAGATCGCGATTGCCGGCACCGGTTATGTCGGTCTGTCCAATGCCGTGGTGCTGGCCCAGAACCACGAGGTCGTAGCCCTGGATATCAACCCGGCCAAGGTCGAGCTGATCAACCAGCGCCAGTCCCCCATCGTGGACACCGAGCTCACGGACTACCTGGCGACCAACAACCTTGACCTGCGCGCGACCACCGACCCGGCCCAGGCCTACACCGGCGCCGACTGGGTCGTGATCGCCACCCCGACCGACTACGACACCGAGACCAACTTCTTCGACACCTCCAGCGTGGAAGCGGTGCTCGCCGACGTCCTGGACATCAACCCCCGGGCCGCAGTCGTGATCAAGTCCACCATCCCCGTGGGCTACACGGAACGGTTGCGCGAGCAACACCCGGGGGCCACGGTCATCTTCTCCCCAGAGTTCCTCCGGGAGGGTCGGGCTCTGCACGACAACCTGCACCCCTCGCGGATCATCGTCGGTGACACCGGTGAGCGCGGGAGGCAGTTCGCCGACCTGCTCCTGGAAGGCGCGCTGGACAAAGACGTCCCGGTGCTGCTCACCGGGTCCACCGAGGCCGAGGCGATCAAGCTGTTCGCCAACACCTACCTGGCCATGCGGGTGGCCTACTTCAACGAGCTGGACACCTACGCCGTCACCCGAGGCCTCGACACCCGCCAGATCATCGAGGGCGTCGGCCTGGACCCCCGCATCGGCTCGCACTACAACAACCCCTCCTTCGGCTACGGCGGCTACTGCCTGCCCAAGGACACCCGCCAGTTGCTGGCCAACTACGGCGACGTCCCCCAGACGCTCATCACCGCGATCGTGGACGCCAACACCACCCGTATGGACTTCATCACTACCGACATCGTCTCCCGACACCCCCGCCAGGTTGGTATCTACCGCCTCATCATGAAGGCCGGCTCCGACAACTTCCGCGCCTCCTCCATCCAGGGCGTGATGTCCCGCCTGCAGGCCCAGGGCATTGAGGTCGCCGTCTATGAGCCCGCCCTGGACGAGGACTCCTTCCAGGGTTGCCGCGTCTACCAGGACCTTCAGGAGTTCGTCACCGCCAGCGACATCATCATCGCCAACCGCCGCGACGACCACCTCCAGGAGCTGGCGGGCGACAAGGTCTACAGTCGAGACATCTACCAGCGAGACTGACCCGGATCCTGACCCGCGAGACCGGCACCGGCCCGGTCCGGTCACCGACGACAAAGGACAGCGTGAAGATCACCCGCCGTCGCACGAAAAAGAAGTCACCCCGCCGCATCCGCACCGACGCTCCGCGAACCTGGCTGCTGCTGGCCTCCAGCGCCCAGACCGTCACAGCCCACGCGGAGGAGATCCGGGGGCTGGCCTCGGCGGGGCACGTGGTGCGGTTGGGCTACCGGGGGGGACGCTTGCCGGTCGGCCTTCCGCGCGGCCGACACCGGCTAGGCACCTACCGGACCGGCCCCATCCGACCTCTCACCGCGGCCCTCACTGCGGCCCTCACCGCCCCCCTGCCGTTGGCCCGCAAACTGTCGCTCGCCGCCGAGCGCGACCGCTGGCTCGCCGAGATCGCCCCCGTCGCCGACGACATCGTCTTCCTCGACCAGCCCGCAGCCCAGCACCTGCTGGAACGGGTCACCGCCCTGGCCCCCGCTGCGCAGGTCTGGCTGCCCGCCCAGGCGGCCCGGGTGCTGGCCGAGGAGGCGGCCTGGCGCGAGCTCTCGGTCGGGGCCGTCGAGCTGGACGGCCGGCTCCCGGCACAGCGGATCACCCTCAGCCGGGTGCTCGCGCCCGCGGAGAAACTCACCGAGCTGGCCGAGGCCGCGCCGCTGCGTCGGGACCTCGCCCGCGACGTGCGCCCCGAGCTACGCCGGCTCAGCCGGTGGGCCCTGCGCCGCGGCCGTTTCGACCGGGTCGACTCCTTGCTCGCGATCACCGACCTGCTCCGGGGCATGTTTGGCCCCGACGGCCGCGAGGATGCAGCGGTCGCTGCCCTGCGGGCCCACGTCGCGCTGGTGCGCGACGAGGATCCCGGAGCACCGGTCGTCGAGCTCGTCGGATCCGTGCTGGACCAGGCCGACGTTGCCCTGGGCATCGACGACGTCAAGGAGGCCTCCGAGCTGGGCGCGATCGCGCTCGGTCTGGCCTTCCACCAGCAGCTGCACACCGCCACCATGCGCACCCCGCTGGTCGAGGAGCCCGACGTGTTCCTCGCCCCCCTGCGAAAGAGCCGGATCGGCCAGCTGTTGGCCCTGGCCGACGCCCGTCCCCTCGGGCCGGAGTCGCTGTTCGACACCGAGGGTGAGGGCGAGGACGCCGCCGGCCTGACGCACGAGGACGCGGAGCTGAACACCCCCAGCCACCTGGCCGAGGCCCCCGCGGTCCGCACCGACAACGGGTCCGAGGGCCGGTTGCGCGTCTGCATGCTGCCCGGGGTCTACGCCCACCATGCCGTCCCGCTGCTCGAGGCGCTGGACACGCACGAGGGGGTCGAGCTGACCACTGTCCGCCTCACCGGGGTGCCGTTCCGCGGCATGATGATCGACGCTCCGCTGTTGCAGTACCGGATCGAGCACGCCCTGGGCAGGGTGCCGACGGTGGGCCTGCAGGTGACCCGCGAGGAGCTCGAGGCGGTCCGCAGCGCGGACGTCGTCGTGGCCGACTGGGCCGACAAAGGCGCGGCCTGGGCCTCGACCGTCGTGCCCGACGGTACGCGCATGGTGGTGCGGGTGCACAGCGTCGACGCCCTCTCGGCACCGGCCCAGCTGGTTGACTGGTCCCGGGTGGACGACGTCGTCTTCGTCGCCGACCATATCCGCGACCTTTTCCTCGGGGTCCTGGGTGAGCGGGTGGGCCACGTGCGCACGCACGTCGTCACCAACATCGTGCCGCCGGAGAAGTTCCCTGACCCGCTGCTGCCCGATGCCTCCCGCACCTTGGGCGTGGTGGGCTGGGGGCAGGTCGTCAAGGACCCCACGTTCGCCCTCGACGTCCTGGAGATCCTGGTCCGGGACGACAAGCGGTGGCGGCTACGGCTGATCGGCACCGACTTCGGCCAGCACCACGCGGCCGCGGCCCAAGAGTATGCGGCCACCTTCCGGAGACGGGCGCTCCAGGACAACATCGTGGACCAGATCGACTACACCGGCTTTACCAGGCAGCTGGCCGACCACCTGCGCCACGTCGGGTTCATCCTCAACACCAGTCGGCGCGAGGGCTGCCCGGTGGGCACGCTGGAGGGCACGGCGGCTGGCGCCTTCCCGGTGGTGCGCGACTGGCCTACCTTCGCCGCGCTCGATGGAGCCGGTCGGCTCTTCCCGCGCCGCTGCGTCGTGACCACGCCGCAGGAGGCGGCGCAGCTGATCCAGTCCCTGGCCGACGACGAGCAGCGTCGCCGCGCGGTGGCGGAGGTCCGCCAGGATATGGCTGAGCAGTTCTCCGACGCCGGCACCCGGGACCGGCTGCTGGAGGTCATCATCGAGCCGCAGGCGACCAACCAGCCCCAGCCGCAGGCGACCAACCACCCCCAGCCGCAGGCGACCAACCAGCCCGAGCCACAGGCCGTGGAAGAGTCAGAGCGGTAGGCGGCCTCCTCCGGCCACGTCAGGCGCTGCGCGCCGTCACCGGCCGGGCGGCCTCCCGGTCGGGGACCCGCACGCCGCGGGCCAGCTGGGAGAGCAGCTGGGCGGCGGCGGTGGCGTGACCCACGGGGGTGCGGAACTGCAGGGCGGGGTCGTCGGTGGCGGACAGCACGCTGCTTTCCTCCAGGATCCCCCAGACCGGGGTGCCGCTGCCCCGGTAGTCCCCCCACTTGGACAGCAGGAAGGGGTTGCGCTCAGCCCCCCGGGGCAGGGGGTAGTCAACCACGAGCAGGACGTCCATCCGCCGGGCGATCTCCAGGAACTGGAGGAAGGGCAAGAACTCCTCCACCTTGACCGTGTCCTGCAGGCCCATCTCGGTCACGATCTCGCGCAGGGTGTTGGTCGGCTGGGTGAAAATGTGCAGACGTAGCCGCGCCCGCTGCTCCGGCGCCAACAGGCCCATGGCCTCCACGGCCGCGATCGGGCTCTGCTTGCCGTAGAAGTTGCCGAAGTAGGCGATGTGCAGCACCCCCTCCTCCAGCTCGACCGGGGCCCGGTCCATCGCGTAGAACTTCTCCGGCAGCATCGGGTGGTGGGTCGCGACCGTGTGCTTCCGCAACCGGTCCGCCAGCCGGGAGTCGTGGCACCGGCCGGCCATGTACTCGGCCTGCTGGGAGTTGGTAAACATGATTCGGTCGGCGAAGGCGTAGACCAGCACCTCCGCCCACTCGAAGACGTTGTCGCTCTCCGGTGGCTCCCAGCCCGCCTCCGTCAGCAGGACCCGCAGCCGGTCCCAGAGCTCCGAGTCTCGCATGGGCGCGTGCCGCTCGGCCCCCGTCGCGTCGGCGGAGCAGGGGTCGGAGAACTCCGCCTCCCAGACGATCTCGGGGTGGCGGGCCTTGACCAGCGCGGCCAGGAAGTGGGACGCCACGAAGTGGGAGCGGGAGAACATCGAGGACCAGGGGATCCCACTCTGGAGCAGGTCGCCGGCCTCGGCGGACTCGGCGCTCCACCGGTCGACCTGCTGCATACCCTCGTCGCACCAGGCCACGATCGAGCGCCAGGCCGAGAAGTAGGTGGGGGTGTCCAGCACCGCCCGGCGTCGGACCTGGCCGTCAGCTACCAGGTCCAGGCCCGGGTCGACCGCCCGCAGCCCGCCCATCTCGTTCTGGATGACGTCGACCGGCTCCCCCTGAAGGCAGACGCGCTTGGCGGCGACAGTGCCGGAGGTGTCGACGTAGGGGACGAAACAGTAGGCGATGACGAGGCGTCGGGCCGGGGTTGTCATCATTTTGTCGATCTTACCGAGCGGTGTCGGCGATACCCGCCAGGGTGGCCACTCAGGGCGTGGGGGACGAGCAGGACGTTCACGCGATGCCAGGGGCCCCTCACCGATCGGCGATCTCCTCCAGCGCGGCGACGAAGTCGCCCTTGAGCCGCTCCCAGTCATGGTGCTCGGCAACATAACCGTGCCCGCGGCGTCCGAGCACCCGGGCCTGGTCAGGGTCCGCAACCCACCCGGCGAGCACGTCCACGACCTCGGTGGTCGCGCGGAAGGGCACCACGACCCCCGCCCCGCTGCGCTGCACCAGGTCCTGCTGGAGCGGTAGCGGGGTCACCACCGCTGGGATTCCGCGGCCGAGGTACTCGACCACCTTGGTGGCCATGCTCGGCCGGAAGTTGGCCTCGTCGTGCAGCAGGCACAGGCCCGCGAGCGCCCCGTCCAGCCGGCGGACGGCGCGGTCGGCCGGCAGGAACCCCAGCCAGTCCAGCACCCCGTCGTCCGTGGCCCGGCGCAGGAGCTGCTCCGCGGCGCCGTGGGCGGGGCCGATGACCTCGACCCGCGCCCCCGGGGGCAGGCGGCGGGCCACCTCGACCATCTCGGCGGCCCCCCGCTCAAGGGTGATACTTCCCAGGTAGATGACCCGCATGATGCCGTCCTGCGGCTGGGCGGCCGCGTGGGGGCTGGTCGGCACGGAGACCACGTTGGGGACGACAGGGTGGGTGCGCCGGAACCGCTGGGCGTAGTGGTGGTCGGCGAGCAGCAGTTGCACTCTGCGCTCGGCGATCCGCTCGAGGCCCCGCACCGCCACCGCGGCCGGTCTCCTGAGCGGGCCGGGGATCCAGGGACGTACCTCGACGGCGGCGGCGGTGTCCTCGTGCACGTCCCAGACCACGGCAGGCAGGTCCAGGCCGGGCGTGGCCAGCAGGAGCTCGGGGTCGTGCAGGAGCACCACGTCATGGGCAGGCGCGAGGGAGCGGAGCACCCGACGCGCCCCTCGCAGCGCGGCGGAGCGCCGCCGGCCACTGGCGCGGGGCACGTCGACGGCCTTCATCCCCGCGACGTCCGTGGGCCGCTCGAGGCCGTAACCGCGCCAGGGGGCGGCGTAGGTGACGCGCCACCCGGCATCCAGCAGCGCGGCAATCTGGCGGTGCCGGATCCGGCTGTCGTCGGGATGGTGGACGACGGTGAGGACCAGGGCCGAGCGGCCCCTGCCAGACATGGCGTTTGCGCTCACGAGCGTTGTGGGCCCCGGCGGGCGCGGCGGTCCCACCGGTCGAGAAACTCGGTGGCGGCCTCCGGCCCCTCGTTGAGCTCGATCTCCTTGGCCTCCTCGAACCGCTGGCGCCACACCTGCCGGTGCTTGCCGTACTTGCGGTTGTAGAGCCCGAAGACCGGTTCCGGCTCACCGTCGGCCAGCACCCGCCCCTCGTCGATCCACAGCACCCGGTCGCACATCTTCTCGATTGAGGAGCGGCTGTGGCTGACCATGAAGACCGTGCCGGCCTGGGCCTGGAACGTCTCGATCCGCTCCTGGGCCTTGTCCTTGAAGGCGGAGTCACCGGTGGCCAGGGCCTCGTCGATGACGAGGATCTCCGGGACCGCGGCGGTGGAGATGGCGAACCGCAGTCGCGCCGCCATCCCTGTGGAGTAGGTGTTCATCGGCAGGTCGATGAAGGGGCCGATGTCGGCGAACTCGACGATCTCGTCAATGACCTCCTCGACCTGCGCCGGCGTGAAACCCTGGGCAAGGCAGCCGATGTGGATGTTCTGGCGGCCGGTCATCTTGGGCAGCAGGACAGCCCCGACGCCCAGCAGCGCGGCGCGGCCGTCGATCCAGATCTGGCCGCCCGTCGGCGGGACCAGCCCGGCGATCGAGCGCAGCAGCGTGGACTTGCCGGAGCCGTTGCGCCCGATCAGCCCGATGGACTCACCCCGGTAGGCGACGAAGGAGACGTCCCGCACCGCATGCACCTCGCGCACCCCGACGCCGGACCGGCTGCGGGTTGCGAGCCGACGGAAGATGCCGGCGTCGTCCTGGGGATCGACCTCGGGTCCTGAGCCGGTGCCGAAGACGCGGTAGGTGATGTCGACGTGCGAGGCGATGACCGAGGGCGGTCGCGTCTGGTCGACGATGCTTCCCGGGGGCAGCTGCGGCGGGGCGGGGGCAGCCTCAAGCCCGTCCATAGCTGCCCTCCCCCCGCCAGAAGAACACGAACCCGACGACGAAGAAGAGCAGGGCCCACCCGCCGCCGATGGCCCAGGTGAGCAGGTCGGGCGCGGCCGGGTTCCAGATCGTCTCCCGCACCAAGGTGAGGCTGACCGCGGCCGGCTGGTACTGCAGGGCCAGTGCGACGAGCTCGGGAGCCTGGAGGCGCTCGATCTGCAGCTCGATGGAGAAGAAGACGCCGGAGACGTAGCGCAGCAGCCGCACCACTAGCGGCATGAGGTTGGCCAGGTCGCGGATGGCGTGCACGAGGCGGGCGGTCAGCATGGCGATGCCCAGCCCCATGACCAGGACGATGAACAGCGCCACCGGATAGAGCAGCCAGCTCCAGGTGACCTGCCAGTCCTGGTCCCACAGCGCGATGAGGAGCAGCACGCCGAAGGCTGGGAGCTGGCTGACGAAGGCGGAGAGCACCGCCACCAGGGGCGGCAGCACGCGGGGGAACTGCATCGAGCGGATCAGGCTCATCTTGCTCATCAGCGACTTCGACCCCGAGGTCAGCGCCAGCGAGAACAGGGCGTACGTGAACAGCCCCGCGGTGAGGAAGGTGATGAAGTTGTCGATCCCGCGGGCGGTGCCCAGCAGCAGGCCGAAGATGAGGAAGTAGGCCAGGCCCAGGAGCAGGGGGTTGATGACGGCCCAGACGAAGCCCAGGTAGTTGTCCCGGTGCTCGCTGGTGAACTCGCCCTTGGCCATCGCCCACATCAGGTGGCGGTGCCGCCAGACGTCGGCGACGTAGCGCCAGAATCGCGGCCGCTGACCCACCGGCTGCAGACCGTGCAGGGCCGCGAGGGCAGCGGCGTCCTCCCGGCTCAGCACCGGTGGGACGTCTCGGGGGTCGGGCCCCACGACGGTCACAGTCGGCTGACCTTCTCTGCCTCGGTGGCCTGGCCGCGGGTGTCGAAGAACACCTGGGCGGCGCCGGCGAGGGCGTTCACGTCATACTCCCGATGGTTCTGCACCAGGATCGTCAGGTCCGCCTGGCCCGCGCCCGCAGCCGGGTCATCCACCCGCATCGCCTCCGGCACCGCGGACCAGTCCGTGACGTGCGGGTCGTGGTAGCGCACGAGCGCACCCTTAGCCATCAGGTTCCTCGCCAACGGCACCGCCGGACTCTCCCGCTGGTCGGCAATGTTCGGCTTGTACGTCACCCCCAACAGCAACACGCTCGAACCCTTCACCGGCTTGCCCTCAGTGTTCAACAGGTCCTGCACCCGGGTCACGACATACCCCGGCATCGAGGAGTTGATCTCCTGCGCCAGCTCCACGAACCGGAACGGGTAACCCAACCGGGCCCGCACATTGTGCGACAGGTAGTTCGGGTCGATCGGGATGCAGTGCCCACCCACCCCCGGCCCCGGATAGAACGCCTGGAACCCGAACGGCTTGGACGCCGCGGCACCGATGACATCCCACAGGTCGATCCCCAGCTCATGACAGAACCGCGCCATCTCATTCACCAACGCAATGTTGATGTGCCGGTACGTGTTCTCCAGCAGCTTGGCCGTCTCCGCCTCCCGCGTCCCCCTCGTCCGCACCACCGTGTCCACGAACCGACCGTAGAACTGCGCCGCCGCGTCCGTACACGCCGGGGTATGCCCACCAACCACCTTCGGCGTGTTCTTCGCCCCGAACTCCGCATTCCCCGGGTCGATCCGCTCCGGGGAGAACGCCAAGAAGAAGTCGGTCCCAGCCACCAACCCACCAGCCTCCAACGCCGGCCGCACCACCTCATCCGTGGTCCCCGGATACGTCGTGGACTCCAACACCACCAACATCCCCGACACCAAGTTACGCGCCACCGCCGCCACCGCCGCGTTGATCGCCCTCAGGTCCGGCCCACCCTCATCCGACAACGGCGTCGGCACACAGATCACCACCGCCCCCGCCTCACCGATCCGCGCCTCATCAGTCGTGGCCTCAAACCCCCCCGCCACCATCTCCGCAACATCCGCATCCGAGAGGTCATCCACATGCGAACGCCCCGCGTTCAACTCCCCCACCACACCAGCGTTGATGTCAAACCCCACCACCCGCAACCCCGCCCGCGTCGCCTCCTGCGCCAACGGCAACCCCACATACCCCAACCCGATGATGACAGCGTCGACAGACACGGTGAAAGGCTCCTTCAGGATGCGGGTGTGGGTCTGCGCGCGATACGCGCCCGTCATGATATCGCGCTGTGACATGATCGCCGGTATGCCGTCTGTCCTGCTGCTCTCCAGCAACGGCGCGGGCATGGGGCACCTGACCAGGCTGCTCGCCTACGCCCGACGGCTGCCGGGGGGCACCCGGACCCACGTGCTGTCCCTGTCGCAGGCGGTGCCGGTCGTGGGTCAGGAGGGGATCCCGTGGGAGTACCTGCCCAGCCAGGGCGCGACCGGGCTGCGGCCGGCGTCCTGGCGGCGGCTGTTCGCCGAGCGGGTGACCGAGGCCCTGCAGCGGCTCGACCCCGACGTCCTCGTCTTCGACGGCACCCACCCCTACTCCGGCCTCGACCTGGCGCTCGCGGCGCACCCGCGCACCCGGGCGGTGTGGAGCCGCCGGGGGATGTGGAGGCCGGGCCGCAACGTGGACCAGCTGGAGAAGGCCTCATGGTTCGACGCCGTGGTCGAGCCGGGCGACCTCGCCGCGGCCGCGGACCGGGGCGCCACCGCGACCACAGCCGGGGCGGTGCGCGTGTCGCCGGTGACCCTGGTGGACCGCGAGGGCCGCAGCAGCCGCGCGGACGCGCGGGCGGCGCTCGGACTGCCTGCCGACGACCCGCTGGCCCTGGTGGCCCTCGGCGCGGGCAACATCAACGACACCGACGACGAGGTCGGGGCGGCAGCGAGCGCGCTGCAGGCCCGAGGGGTAGGGGTCTGCGTCACCGCCCCGTCGATCGCCGAACGGGCCTACGCGGGGGCCGACGTGCACCTGGTCCGGCACTTCCCGCTCTCGGAGCACTTCGCCGCCTTCGACCACGTCGTCGCCGCGGCCGGCTACAACTCCTTCCACGAGGCGCTCCGACTGGGTGTCCCCGCGCTGTTCGTGCCCAACCGGCACACCAACCTGGACGACCAGGCCGGGCGGGCCGGGCACGCCGCCGCCCGGGGCTGGGCGCTGAGCGCGGACACCCTCACCGGTGGCCGGGCACCCGCCCTGGTCGAGCAGCTTCTGCACGAGGGCCCTGGGATGGCGGCCCGGGCGCTGGCCGAGGACCCGGGCAACGGCGCGGGGGCCGCGGCCGCCGAGATCGTCCGGGTGGCCGGGCTGGCCGGGGCTGGGGGCAACGCAGCGAGCCGACTGGGGGTGGGGCGCCGATGAGCCTTCCGCCCGGCGTGCGCCGCCGTCAGCAGCAGGTGGCCCGGTGGGCCCGGCGCACCCCCGGCTACCGCTTCGCGCTCGAGGAGGTGCTGCCCCGGGTGCGCCGCAACGCGACGCTCACCGACCTGGCCTGGCGCATCTTCGCGCCCCGGCACGGGGCGGGCAACGTCGACGTCGCACTCCTGCCCGACCGGCAGGTGACTGGCCCGGACGTCGGTCGTCTCCCGGTCGTCGGAGTCCTGGCCACCGGCCTGGAGGACGCCCGGGCCGAGCAGCTTCTCGCCGACGTCGCCGACCTGCAACGCGCCACCGGCTCCTTCCGGCCGGTACTCGTCCTGGACCGGCCGGTCTTTGCCGCCGCCCGCCGGCACGGGTATGTGGTGGAGCACGTGGTGCCCGAGCGGGAGTGGGCCACCGACAGCTTCGGCGAGGTGCCGTGGCCGGACTACCTGGCGCGCCGGCTGGGGTCGGTGATCGACCATTACCAGCTCTGGCACCTGGTCCGCGCCGAGGTGCCGGCCGACGGCGGTCGGGTGCGCCTGGACCAGGTCGACGAGGCCCTCCTGCGGGTGCTCGGGGAACGGCTGGGGCAACTGGGGGACGTCGGGACCGAGCCGCCTGCCTCGTCATGACCACCGCCCCCGTCGACGAGGCCGCCGTGCTGGACGGCGCCCACCCGCACGGCTACCTCCTCGTCAGCGGCGGGACCACCCCCGCCGGGGACACGCAGGGCTGGCGGGCCGAGCCTGGCCTGCTCCCCGGCGTCGTTCTGCACCTGCATCCCCGGACGGTGCTCGCCCACGGCCGCGGCGGGCACGGGGTGGTGGTGTTGCTCGGGCACCCGGTCGACGTCGTGGCCGGGATCACCGACGGCGACCGGATCGCCAGCCGGCTGGCGGGGACGTGGGACCTGGGCGGCCAGGACGCGCTGGTCAGGGAGGCGGCCACCCTCGGCGGCCGGTGGACCCTGCTGGCCGCGCCCCGGGCGGGTGCTGCGCCGGCGGCCGGCACCGGGGACGAGCTCAGGGGCGGTGTGGAGCAGGACGGCAGGGGCGAGCTGCTCGTGGTCCCGGACACCCACGCCACCCAGCCCGTCTTCTATGCCGTCTCCGACGGACGGTTCGCGTTGGCCAGTACCCCTGCGCTGGTGGCGCGGACCCTCGGCCTCGCCGTGGACGAGGCGGCCCTGGCCCTGCTGGAGGAGCTGCGCCGCCGGCGCGGCGGGGCGGTGACCTACCTGCCCGGGCTGCGCACGGCATACCTCGGGCTGGCACCGCTGGTGCCCAACTGCCTGCTGCAGGTGCGGCTGGGCACGCGCCCGGACCAAGCACCCACTGTGCGGCACGAGCGGTTCTGGCCGTGGCGGGAGCGGGAGGAGACCACGGACGTCCGGGCGGTCTACCGGGTCTTCCGAGAGCGGCTCGGGGCGCACGCCCAGCTGCTCGCCGGGCTGGGCCGGCCCGCCCTCAGCCTGACCGCCGGCTGGGACAGCCGGGTCACCGCCACGGTGGCCGCGGACGTGCTGCGGGCCCGCGACGGGCTGGCCTTCACCTACGTCAACCCCCGCGACGCCCGGGCCGGCCGGGCAGCGATGGCCGACGTGACCGGTGCGAGCGCGGTGGCCGCCCAGCTGGGGCTTGCGCACCGAGTGCTGCGCTGGCGCCAGCCGCCTCCGGGGGGCACCTTCGACGTCCTGCACCGCCGCACCTATGCCCCGTTGTCGCCCAGCCGGGGTGCCGCCCACGCCATGTGGGCCGACCTGCCGCGCGACGGCAGCATCGTCCAGCTGCAGTCCAACGGCGGCGAGACCGGGACCACCTTCATCCAGGCCCGGACCGGCGAGCCGCTCTCCCCCGTGCGGCTGGCGCGGATGATGATGGGCGCGACCGAAGGGCTGGAGGACCTGGCCGGGCAGATGTACGACGGCTACCAGGACCACGCCGCGATGACCGCGGACCGGCTGCTCGGCTACGACCACCACGACCTCTTCTACTGGGAGCAGCGGATCGGTCGGTGGGGCTGGCAGAAGTTCACCGACGGCGACTTCGGGCACCGGATCCTGCTGCCCTTCAACGACCGGGTCCTGCTGGAGACGATGCTCTCCCTGCCCTACCCGCAGCGGGAGGCCAAGGTGCTCTTCGAGCGGATACTCGCCGACGAGCCGGCCGGGCGGCTGCCGGAGCGCCGGAGTGCGGGCCGGGCGCCCGAGGCCACGGCCACCACGCGGCTGGGGGCCCTGACCCGGCGGGTCAGCACCCGGCTGCCGGGTGTCGCCGGCCGGCTCGGCCAGCGGGTCGGCGGGCGCCTGGAGCGCGTCGACCGGGACCGGGCGCAGCTCACCGGTCTGGACAGGCTCACCTGGCCCCGTGGGTATGCCGTGCTGCCCGCCGCCGCGCCCGCCGCCCGGCCCGGCTGGGCCAGGAGAGAGCTGCCCGGGGGGACGATGACGCTGGAGGCGCACCCGGCCCTGCCGCACGCACAGGTGCCCTTCGAGGGTGGCGGCGTGGTCGTGCTCGGCGACCCCGTCGACGTCGAAGCTGGTCTCACGGGAGCCCGCGAGGTGGCGGGGGCTCTGGCCCAGCAGCTGCGCACCCACCCGGGCACCCCGGCGGCGGCGCTGGCCGCCGTGGAGGCGCGGGCGGCGACGCTGGCCGGCGGGTGGCTGGTGCTGCTGTCCACCCCGGCCCGCACGGTGGTGATCCCTGATCCCTTGGTCAGCCTCGGCCTGCACCTGCTGGAGGGCGGGGTCGGCCTGGTCTCGCACGACGGGCTGGCACCGGGCCCCTCCACCTGCCTGGGGGCGGACCACCTGCTCGCGGCCGCCGGGCCGCTCGGTGTCGTCCCGCTGCACCCCGTCTCCTTGGCGGTGCTGGTCGACCTGCCCGGTGCGGCGCGACATGCCGCCGACCAGGGCTGGACCCGCGGGTCACGACTGGCCCGGCACACCGAACTGCTCCGCCGTCGTGGGCCGGTCTGGCTGGGACTCACCGGGGAGGAGGGCAGCCGCCAGCTGCTGGAGCTGCTCGCGCAGGACACGGCCGATGTGCAGGCCATCTCCTGGTGGGACCGCCTGGCCCCGGACGAGGCCGCGGACCCCGTCTTCACCGCCTCGACGCTGGCCGCAACCGCGGGGGTGCCGCACCGAGTCCTGGGGCTGCGGGAGGACCTCGACGGCGCGCACGGCGGGCCGGGCCGCAGTGCCCGGGGGGTCGCCGAGGCCGCCCTGGCTGCGTCCTGGCCTCAGGACGGGCGGGTGCAGCTGCCGCTCAGCGACGCCCTGGACCAGGCCTTGCCGGACGACGCTGTGCTCTGGCTGGGCAGCCGACCCGTGCCGCCCCGCGCGCTCGGCGCCCCGGCCGGCCCGTCGGCCGTGTGCTGCAACCCACGGGTGATCGACCTGACGCAGGGCGTCCGCCCCGTGGCCCTGCCGTTCAGCGACCGTCTGTTGAGCCTCCTGCCCCGGTGAGGGTTGGCCGCCCCGCGGCCCGGAACACGTAGGCATCCCCACCGTCCCTGGGGAGGTCGGCCACGAGCTCGTAGTGCTCCTGCAGGAACCTCAGCAGGGGGTCGGTAGCGACCAGCGCGTCCCAGCTGCCGGCGGCCCGCTCCGGCGCCTTGGCCACGACAGCGACGTCGGGCAGGCGGCCGGTCTCTCGCCACCAGCGCACCGTCTCCTCGTTAGCCTGCCCGAATGCGCTGATCCAGATCAGGTTGGTCTGCATCGGGGCGGCGCTGTAGGTGTAGGCCCCGGGGATGCTGTAGAAGAACACCCCGTCACCCGGCTCCACCCAAGCCTCGACCAGGGCACGCAGGGCTTCGTCACGTTGCACGTGAAACTCGCTGGCGTGCAAACCGGCCATCGGACCGGCCGTGACCGGCCCGAGCAGGGTGCCAGGCGGGCCGTCGCGGAAGCTGCGCAGCGGGTGCACCGCCAGCAGCGACCCGACGAGGGCCAGCGCCGCCAGGAGCGCCAATGTCCGGGTGCCGTGCCGGCCGGCCCACAGCACCAGGCCGACCCCGACGGCACCCACCAGCGGCAACACGGGTGGCAGCGGCGCCCCCCAGCGGATCGACGCCGACGTGGTCATCGCGAAGAAGACGACGCCCAGCACCGCGGTCGGCGCGGTCAGGACCAGCAGGAGGCGCAGGTCACGGTCCCCCACCCGGTGGGCCCAGGCGAGCACCGGCGCCGCCAGGAAGGTCAGCAGCAGCAGCGCAAAGGTGGCGCTGTAGAGCCCGAACGGTTCACCGCCGTGGGGCTCCTCCGGCGCGACCACCCACGCGGTGCCGGCCAGCACGACCGGGATCCCCAGCGCCGCAGTGGCCCGCCACCGCCACGGCAGGCGAGGCAGCAGCGCCAGCAGGGCGAGCACCAGGGCGGGCAGATGACGCCAGGCGAGCACACCCGTGAGGTAGCGCTGCGTGGAGCCGGCCAGCCGAGTGAACGGGCCAGGGCGGGAAGCCTGGTAGTCAGTCGTGTAACGGACCGTCTCCAGCACCGCCCCGAGGCCGGGGCCGAGCGCGAGCACCAGCACCATCAGGGCGGAAGCGGCGCCCCCGCCGACCAGCACCCCGGTCACGACCGGGCCGCGCCGGGCCAGGATCAGCACGGTGAGCCCGAGCATGGCCGCGGCCGGCAGGCTGGCCGGGTGGCCGAGCACAGTCACGGCCAGCGCGACACCGGCGCAGGCGGCCCACCGGGCCGACCGGGTGCTGAGCGCGGCGAAGCCGGCGCAGCCGGCCAGGCCGAGCATGAGCACCGGCAGGGTGTTGTAGCTGGTCACCAGGAGGTTGTACGGCGTCGGCAGCAGCATCAGCACGACCGCCGTGAAGGCGGCGGTCCGGGGCAACCGCGTCCGCAGGGCCCGGTAGCCCACCGTCCCGACCGCGAGCGCGAGCGCGACGTAGAACACCCGGGAGGCCAGCACCACCGCCTCGATCCCGACGAAGTGCAGCCAGAGCCAGGTGAACGGCACCGCCGGCACCGAGCCGAGGGCCTGCAGGTTCATCTCGTCGGTCAGCGGCTGGTCGCCCTGCGCCATCCGCATCGCCAGCGCGACCACGTGGGTGCCGTCGCCGAGGTCGGAGCCCAGCCGCGCCCGCCACAGCGCGAAGACCGACAACGCCAGGGTCGCCAGCAGGACTGCGAGCCCGCCGTGCGTGGCCGGTCCCAGACTGTCCTTGGCTGCGCGGGGGCCGCGCCCGCTCATCGGCGCACCTGCAGCTCCCGGGCACCCTGCGCGAGCGTCCACCCGGGGACGGGTGTGGCGGGGCCGCCGGTCACCTCGCCCAGGACGTGCACCCGGCCGTCCCGCACCAGCAGCGCGAGCGGGATGTCGTCGCTGCCTGCCACCGCGGCGGAGACCTCGTCGTCCAGCGATGCCTCGTCCGGCACGGCCAGCGCGACCCGCAGGCGGTCGCGCGAGGCCCTGGACAGGTCCTGCGCCTCCACCAGCACCAGCTGGTCGGCGCGGCCCGCGTCGGCGGCGGAGCGCAACGGGACCGAGCGCACCCGCAGTCCGGTCCCCTCCCGCACCGCCACCTCGATCGGCTCTGCCCGGTCCCCCGTCGGCCGCACCTGGACCACGGCGGCACCGGTCCACTGGCGGCCGCGGTCGGCTCGGGACTCGCGGGAGCCAGCCCAGGCCTCCCGGACGCCGGCGAGGGTCGCCAGCCGCTGCACGAAGGAGGCGTGGGAGTAGCGCTGCCGGACCAGCTCGAGCACCCGCTCGACCCGCGCCGCATACCGCTCCGGATGAGCCACGTAGGACTCGATCAGGTCCCTGGCCTGCCGCGGCTCGGCGTAGTCCAGCAGGTCGCCGAAGACGACGCGGTGCTTGGGGTGGGCCACGACCACCAGGCCGGCCGCCGCCGCCTCCAGCAGCACCCGCCCGAACGCCTCGTGCCGCTCGGGGTGGTCCTGGTAGAGAAAGAAGTCCAGCCCGGCGAGGAACTCCCTGGGCTCCACCGCGCCCACCCGCAGCAGTTCCCAGTTCTGCGGGACCGGCGTGTCCTCCGCCAGCCCTGCCTCCACCGCCAGCCGCTTCCACGTCGCGCGCGAGCCCATGAGGCGCACGGCATACCCCTCACCGAGGTCGTAGGCCGCCAGCAGGTCGGCGTGCGTCGCCGGGTGCTTGAGCGGGTGGTCCCGGGAGAGCCGGCCGACGACGACCGGCTCACCCCCTGCGCCCGGTGCGCGTTCCCGGCCCACGCGCCACTCCGCCACGTCGATGAGCCCTGGGTTGTCCCACGGCGTCAGCCGCACGCTGCGGTCCTGAGCCAGCAGCACGTCCCGGATGACCGGGCCCTGGGGCACCCACACGGGGTCGGTGCCGAAGAGCTCGCGGGCCCGCTCCGTGACGTCGGTGACGACGTAGCGCTGGTCGCAGCCGTCCGGCTCCAACGGGGCCTGGTTGGCCACGACGAGCAGGTGCCGGGGACGCAGCGGCCGGGGCCGGGGCACGGTCGGCGGGTGCTGCAGCACGAGGGGGTAGCGCACCAGGAGCACCTCGACGTCCACGTCGTCGTCGACCTGCACCCACTCCACCTCGCGGCGCCGGAGCAGCTCGGTGACCGGGGCGCACAGGGGCAGGTCGCGGGTGGTCGCGAAGCGCAGCGCCTCCAGGTGCAGGATGCCGACCCGCAGCCCGGCGGCCCGGGCGGCCCGAATCTCCTCCAGCATCGACCGCTGGGGTCCGCCGTAGCGGCGCCAGTCGCCGCCGAGCACCAGGCCCAGGTGCCGCGGTGGTGGCAGGTCCGGGTCGCGGGGGGCCCCGCTCACCCACCGGCGAGGCTCGGGGACGGGCCGGTCCACGCCCGGGTCGAGGTAGGCCGCCGCGCCGGCGCGGATCTCCTCGTGCCACGGGGTGTAGAGGCACTTGTAGGCGTGCCGGGCCCCGTGCCGCCACATCCGGCTGAACTCACCGGCCGACAGGCTGTCCTCGTCGGACCGGAGCAGCAGGAGGCACTCGTCCACGGTCCGTACGCTGTGCTCGCCGAAGGCGGCCTGCAGCCGACGGGCGTACTCGGTGTCGGCGGACTTGCGGGCCGGGTCGAAGAAACCCACCCGGGACAGGGCCGGGTCGAGCCGGACCAGGAGGGTGGGCGCGGCCACGGCCCGGTGCCGGTAGCCGAGCTTGACCAGCGCCAGGTCCTCGGTGACGCGGGCGCCGAGGCCGCGGGCGGCGACCAGCGAGGGCTCCGCCTCCAGCGTCCGCACCAGCGTGGCCACCGCTTGCGGGTGCAGCCAGTCGTCGGAGTCCAGGGTGGTCAGGAAGGTCCCACGGGCCTGGCGCAGGCCGGTGTTGCGGGCGCGGTAGGTGCCGCCGTTGACCGCCTTGGCGATGACCCGCACCCGGGGGTCGAGCTCCGCCGCGGCGCGTAACCACGGCTGTGCGTCGGGGCCGGAGGCGTCGTCGATGACGAGGACCTCCAGGCGCTGCCAGGTCTGCGCGAGCAGAGACCGCACGGCGGTGAGCAGCGGCGGGCCGGGTCGGTAGGCGCTGACCACCACGGTCACCAGGGGGTCCCCGTCGACGTCGGCGCGCGGCAGCGGGTTGGTGCCGAGCCGGTCGAACGGGGTGGCTCCGGCCACCCGCGTGGCCTCCGTCGCGACCAGCCGCAGGGGCGCGAGCTGCTCGGAGTGCAGTGCGGTGTCCAGCAGTCCGAGCCAGCGCGCCAAGGCGTCGCCCTCCGGCGCCCGGGGACCAGGGGGGTCGGCCGCCTCGAGGGGGTTGGTGGGATCGGCGGAGTCGACTGGGATGAGGAAGGGGTTGGCCAGGTCGGCGCGGACCGCGTCCGCCACGTCGGCCGGGACGTGCCGGTGGTCGAGCAGGTCGGCGCAGCCTGCGGCGTCGCGGTCGAGGCAGCGCAGGTGCAGCAGGACCTGGACCGCCTGCGGGTGAAGGTGGTCGCGCTGCCCGCAGGCTGCCAGCGCCTCCAGGAGGACCCGGGCCCGGGCGGGATCCCCGGGGTCGAGGGTCTGCAGGGCGAGCACCCGTGCGTACTGGCCCAGGTGGTAGGCGTCGGCCCCCTCGGGTATGGCCGGGGTGCCGGCCCCGGCGGTGGTCCGGGAGGCCCAGTCGTCGACGTCCTGTGCGGTCCGTCCTGGCCACGCCGCTTCCACCAGCACCTCGCGGGCGTGCCGTGAGCGGGTGCGCAGCGCGGTGGCAGCGAGGGCATCGGGGTGGTCCAGCAGGATCTGGTTACGTGCGGTGTCGCGGGTGACCCCGGCCCGGGTCGCGACCGGGTGGACCGTCGGGGCAGGGGCGGGCTCGGCGGGGTCAGCCGCGCTCATCACGCTGGCGGATCGTGGCCTCGAGGGTGTCCTGGAGCCGGTCGAGCCGGCCGGTGTACTGCGCCTGGAGCGCCCGGACCGTGCCGACCACGTCCTCCTGGGACGGGGTGGCCCGACCGCCGGTCGTGTCGATCGTGGCGACCTGAGCCTTGACGAAGGACCGCAGCTCGCGCACCCGCCGATCGGTGTCCAGGGCCGCGAGCAGGACCGCGGTGGCCAGCAGCATCGCGGCCAGCACGACGAGCCACCACCATCCCAGTGCGGCCCCCAGCACCGCGAGCAGGCTCAGCCCGCCACCGGCGGCGGCACCGACGACGAGGAGCTGGTGGCGACGCATGGGCTGCACGCTACCCGGTGGCGTCGGTCCGACCCTGCAGGACCGAGCCGTAGAGCGCCGCATACCGGTGCGCGTTGCCGGCCCAGGTGCGCTCCTGCACCACCCAGTCGCGGGCGCGGGCCGCGACCGCTGCGCGGCGGGCCGGGTCCGCGGCCAGCCGCTGCAGGAGCCGGGCCAGGGCTGGGGCGTCCCCGGCAGGGTAGGACCAGCCGCGCTCGCCGTCGCCGATGACCTCCAGCAGGGCCGGCTGGGCGGAGACCACGATCGGCACCCCCATCGCCATCGCCTCGTAAGGCTTGAGCGGGGTGACCAGCCGCGCGGCCCGCTCGTCGCTGCGGGGCACAACCAGCACGTCCAGGAGGGCGTAGGCCTGGGCGACCTGCGCGTGCGGCACCCGCCCGGTGAAGGTCACGACGTCGCCGGCGCCCCACTGGCGGGTGGTCTCCTCCAGATGGGCTCGCCGGGGGCCGTCCCCCACGACCAGGACACGGACGGTGAGCCCCGTGTCGCGCAGGATGACCGCCGCCCTGATGAGGTCCTCGACCTGCTCGCGCTGGTGGTCCAGGTTGGTGATGTAGCCGAAGGTGAACGCCCCACGGGTGCCCCACCGGCTCGCGAGCAGATCCTTCGGGCCCGCCGGTACCAGCTGTCCGGGGTCGACGGCGTTGGGGACGAGGGTCACCTGCTCCGGGTCCACGCCGCGCGCGACCAGGTCGTCGCGCATCGTCCCGGCGAGGGTGACCGCGGCGTCAGCGGCGTTCACCAGCTCGGCCTCCTTGGCCATCCGCCGGGCGAAGGTCTCCCCCCGCTCGGCCCGGGCGGCCTGGCCGGTCCACAGCGACTCGAACAGCCCCCGCACCTCGTACACCCACGGCAGGCCGGTCGCCTGCGCCACGGCGGCCCCGACGACACCGAGGTCGTAGCCGCGCCCCCCGGAGTGCACGTGCAAGAGCGCTGGACGCTCCTGCCGCACCACGTCCAGGACGGCGCGCGCCTGCTGCTTCAGGAAGGCCGTCGGTGGACCACCCGGGACCGGTGCCGGCTGCAGATAGCGGACGCCGTCAAGGACGGTCTCCTCCACCGGGGGCATCGGGTCCTGCGGACCGTCGTCCGGGTCAACCGTGCCTGTCTCGGCCTGGGGTGCAGCCACCGCGACGACGTCCACACCGGCCTCGGCCAGGGCCTTCAGAGTCTGGTGGGCGCGGACGCTGTAGCCGGCTTGGCGCTGCGGCAGCGTCACCTTGAGCAGGTGCAGGACGCGGCCGGACGCGAGGGGCTCGACGGAGGCGGGCGGCAGTGCGGGCAGCCACCCCGGCTCGGTCTCCCGAAGCCGCTCGGTGACGCGATCCAGCGCCTCGCGCAGGGTCGGCACCGGCTGGCTGGGCAGCTCGAGCTGCCGGTGCAGCAGTGTCCGCTCCAGGGTCAGCGACCCGGTGGCGCGGGCCAGGAAGTGCAGCTCGCGCAGCACGGCGGGGGAGGTGCCCGGCGCAAGGTCCTCCGTCAGCTGCGCCGCGAGGGCCAGGGCCGCGTCGTCGCCGGCGTCCGCCGTGGTCCGGAGGAGGCGCACCGTGTCCTCGTCGAGGGCCGCGGCGAGGACCTGGTGAGCAGCGCCGGCATCGCCTCGGGTCAGGGCGTCGCCGACCGGCGGGGTGAGGACGTGGTCGATGCGCCCCGGGGGCACCAGATGCCGCCAGGGGCTGCGGCGGTCGGTGGCCCGCTGCAGGTGCACGATCCGCAGGCCCGGCCAGTGCCCCAGGAGCAGCACGGCCGGCCCGAGGCCGTCGAGGACCACGGCGTCGGCGTCGGTGAGGTCGGGCTGCGGCACCTGGTCGAGGTCGACCAGGGTGACCGCGACCCGACTCCCGGTCAGGGCCGCCCTGACCTCTTGTCGCGGCGCGCCGTCACCGCCGGCGACCACGGTGAGGCGGTGTTTTGCGCCCAGGGGACGGGAAGGGTCTGCGGGTCGGCCGAGCCGGCCCTCGGGCGCCCCCGGGGTCGTCAGGTCCGCACTCCCGGCTCGGGTGGCGGTCGCGATCTCCTCGGCGAGGGTCTCGGCGCCCTGGTCCCAGGTCAGCACGGGCACCGGGCGGCCGGCACCGTCGGTGGCTCCGGTCTCCGAACGCCACCGGGCCAGTGCCTGGGCGGCTGGGTCGTCGAGCGCGACGAGGAGGACCTCGCGCTCGGTGCCGGCGACCTGGGCGGTGAGCCACGGGTCGGCGGCCAGCTGCTCGGCGAACGGGGCTGCGGGACCCCGGGCCGCCCTGGTGACCCAGGAGGCCACGGCTCCTCCCCACCCAGCCTGGCCCTGCTGGGCCGGCACCCGGTGCCAGGGCACGGCGGCACCGGGGCTGTCCGGGGGGCGCTGGGCGGCGGCCCGCACGTCCAGCCCGGCCTCGGCCGCGGCCCGCGCGAGGGCCTGGACCTCGGTGCGCTCCACCCGGGTGCCGACGAGGACGAACCTGCGCGAGTGCATACCTCGATCCTCGCAGACCCCCCGCGCGTAGAGTGTGGCCGATGCCAGCCGAGCCCCACCCCGCCCCCTCGACGCCTGCCACCGACCTGGTGCTGTCCTATTGCTTCCCGCCCTACGTCGACACCGCCGCCATCGTCGCCGCCAAGCGGGTCCGCGCCATGGGCCGGCCGGTCGATGTCATCCAGAACCAGATGGCGCCGGAGCGGGCCGTCGACGAGGGCCTGGCCAGCATCGCGGACCACCTGGTGGTGCGCCGCAACGCGATCGACTCGGCAACCTACTTCTCCGCGTGGAAGTCGATCGTGCGCTGGTGCGAGCTGGGCCTGCAGCAGGCGCTGGAGTGGGACCGGGAGGGGCCGGGGTACGAGCGGGTCTACTCCCGTGCGCACTTCTCGGCCAGCCACATCCTGGCCGCCCGCTTCGCCCTGCTGCGCCCCGGGGTGCGGTGGACGGCGGAGTTCTCCGACCCGCTCTCGCACGACGTCCGGGGCGAGGTCCGGCACGCGCCGGCCACCGACGACGCGCTGCTGCAGGTGCTGGAGGCGGGGGTGCGCCGGGCCGGGTTCGAGCCTCCGACGAACAGGAACGTCTACGAGTGGGCCGAGGTGGTGGCCTTCGCCCTGGCCGACGAGGTCCTGTTCACCAACGCCCACCAACGCGACCTCATGGTCGACGCCGTGCCGGACCCCGCGTTGCGCGAGCGCATCCTGCGGGTCTCGACCGTCAGCCCGCACCCCACCCTGGAGCCGACGTTCTACCAGATGGGCGATCCGGCTTACGAGCTGGACCCCGGCCGGCGCCACATCGCCTACTTCGGCAACTTCTACGCCACCCGGGGCATGGGCACCGTGCTGGACGCGCTGGAGGTCCTGCCGCAGGAGCAGCGCGACCGGCTGCGCCTGCACGTCTTCGCGGGCAGGGCCGAAGAGCTGGTCTCGCAGGTGGCCCGGCGCGGCCTGCAGGACGTCGTCAGGGCCGGGCCGTTCGTCTCCTTCCTCGACTTCCTCGCGCTCTGCCGCCGGATGGACGTCCTGCTCGTCAACGACGCCCTGACCAGCGGGATGCTGCCGGCCAACCCCTTCCTGCCCTCCAAGTGGAGCGACTACAAGGGCTCGGGGACCCCCGTCTGGGGCATCGTGGAGAGAGGCTCGATCCTGGACGGCCAGGACCTGACCTACCGGTCGCTCGTCGGCTACCCCTCCGCCGCGGTGCAGGTGCTGGCCCAGATCGCGAACAGCTGACCTACCCGCTCGCCCTCGGCGGCTGGCCCGGAGTGGGCGGGGCAGAAGTGGGCGGGGCAGGAGGTCAGCCGGAGCCGAGGACGAGTTGCTGGAAGGTGGCTCTGGCATCACCGCTGCTGAACCGCTCCTCCACGACCTGCCGCGCCTCGACCGAGGCCTGTGACCACTCCGGCTCCTGACCCAGGCTCTGGATCCGCTCGACAGCCTCCTCGACGGTCCCCACCACCCAGTGGTGCGGGAACAGGCTGCGGGCCGCGTCGAGCGGGGCGAAGATGGGCCAGTCGCGCACCACCGGCACCGCCCCGGCGGCCGCCGCCTCGACCATCCCCAGCCCGAAGCTTTCCCGTCGGCTGGTGCTCAGCACGAAGCCGGAGGCGGCCAGGTAGGGGGCGACATCGCGGGTGTATCCCTCGATGTCGACGGCCCCCCGGACGTCGTCCTGCGCCAGCCGGGCGCGGAAGCGCCGGGCATACTCCCGCTGGGAGCGCACCGCGTCGGTCGGGAAGTCGGCCCCGAGCAGCGACAGCCGCCAGCTCGGATCCTGCTCGCGCAACGCACCGAGCACGTCGAGGGCCCACAATGGGTCCTTGACCTGCTGGCCCCAGCCGACCATGAGCAGGCGGCGCAGGTGACCCTCGGTCTTTTCGGTCGGCAGCCGGGAGGGGTCCAGGACGTTGGGGACGACGTGGACCCGGGTGCCGGCGAGCCGGTCCCCGAGGAGCCGCGTCACCAACTGCCGGATCGGCTCGCTGACCAGGACCAGGTGATCGACCCTGCTCCAGTCGATGAGGTGCAGCCAGGGGGACAACGCGTCCATGCTGTGGACCCGCAGGGTGAGCGGCACGCCCTCGGGCACCGCCATCACGGTCGCCAACGCACCGCGGTCGGCCCAGTCCACGAAGACGGCCGAGGCGCCCTCCATCTCCTCCAGCACCTCGTAGTCGGGCAGCGACCGGTCGCCCAGGGCTTGCCGCAGCCGGACGTCCACCGGGGCCCGCCAGGCGCCTAGGCCCCGCAGGTCCGAGCGGGCCGCCAGCTCCACCCGGCGCACCTCGGCCCGTTGACTCAGCGCCTCGACGACCGGGACGGAGAACTGGGGGTAGCTGCCGGGGACCACCACGACCCGCGGCGGTGCGCCCGGCAGGGCACGGTCCCGGGGCGCCCGGGCAGGGCGACGGGGCGTGGGTGCGGCCAGCAGCGTCCCGACCCGGGAATCGCGCCAGTGCGCCAGGAAGCCATCGGGGTCGTCCACCAGGGGCGAGGACAGGCTGTCGGCGTGCAGCTCACGGTGGAAGAGCAGGGCGAGGGCCAGGGTGGCCAGGTCTACGGTGCGCTCGACGTCGTCCCGGCCCAGGGTGAGGTCGGCCGCGCGCACCACCTCGGCGGCGACCTCGGCCAGCAGGTCCGGCGCCGTGGCGGTCGCCGAGAGCTCGGTGAGCGCGCGCCACCCGCGCCGATGGGCCCGGTCCACGGGGTCCAACCCCGCCTCGTCCGGGTCGAGCAGCCCGGCCACCGCACGGGCCAGCTCATACGCCCCGGCCCGGTGCATCGCCTCGGCGACCGGCACCAGGAGGGGCTGACTGGCCGGGGGGACCCGGCCGCCGAGCAGCTCGACGTGCCGCAGCAAGCTGCGGACATAGCGCGCGGTGATCCCGCCCGCCGAGGCGGCCACCTCGTTCTCCAGTCGGCGCCAGACGCCGGCCACAGCCTCCCAGCCAGCCAGCTCCTGCTTCGGGACCACCGGGAGGGTGGGCGTGACCAGCTCCCCAGCCGCTGCCTCCGCGACCGACCCGGCCAGAACCAGCGCGTCCGCACCCTCGAGCGTCCGCAGGGCGCGCCGGTCCTGCTGCAGCGCAGTGGATAGCGGTGCCTGGACTGCCCGCTGCCGGCTGGTCACCACCCGGCGCAGCCGGCCCCGGACCCCGGTGGCGGGGGCCGGATGTGCACCCTGGCTTTGAACCGGTCCAGCCGGGGGCCCGGCTCCCCCCGCCACCACAGGAGCACGACCTGGTGCCCGGCCAGGGACAGACCGCGCAGGTGCTTGACGACCGGCTCGAAGTCGTCCGCCGAGCCCGCCACGACCACGATCCGCTGCCGGGCCTCCCGGGAGACGACCATCCCCCGACGGTGCGGGCGGCGGGGCTCGCGGCCGGGCCGGTGTTCGGGCTCGTGTCCGGGCCGGTGGTGGCGGATGAGGTGTCGGCGGAGGTCACGGTAGGGACGATACGCGGCCGGGTGGACCCACCTGCCGGGCCGGGGATCAGCCGGCGATGAACTCCTCGACCGCGGCACGGCCCAGGTCATCGGGCATCTGCACCGGCGGGCTCTTCATCAGGTAGGCCGAGGCACTCTCGACCGGGCCGCCCTGGCCACGGTCCAGGGCGATCTTGGCCGCGCGGACAGCGTCGATGATGATGCCGGCGGAGTTCGGGGAGTCCCAGACCTCCAGCTTGTACTCAAGGCTCAGCGGCACGTCCCCGAAGCTGCGCCCCTCGAGGCGGACGTAGGCCCACTTGCGGTCGTCCAGCCACTGGACGTAGTCGGAGGGGCCGATGTGCACGTCCCGGTCCTCGAAGCGCTTGTTCACGTTGGAGGTCACGGCCTGCGTCTTGGACAGCTTCTTGGACTCCAGCCGCTCGCGCTCAAGCATGTTCTTGAAGTCCATGTTGCCGCCGACGTTGAGCTGGTAGGTGCGGTCCAGGGTCACACCGCGCTCCTCGAACAGCCGCGCCAGCACCCGGTGGGTGATGGTGGCCCCGACCTGGCTCTTGATGTCATCACCGACGATGGGCACCCCCGCGGCCTCGAACTTGGCCGCCCACTCGGGGTCGGAGGCGATGAAGACCGGCAGCGCGTTGACGAAGGCGACGCCGGCGTCGATGGCGCACTGGGCGTAGAACCTGTCCGCTTCCTCGCTGCCGACCGGCAGGTAGGAGACGAGCACGTCCACGTCAGCGTCTTTGAGTGTCTGGACGACGTCGACCGGCTCCGCGTCGGACTCCTCGATGGTCAGCGAGTAGTACTTGCCCAGCCCGTCCAGGGTGGGGCCACGCTGCACGCTGACCCCGGTCGGCGGCACGTCCGCGATGCGGATGGTGTTGTTCTCGCTGGCGTTGATGGCCTCCGCCAGGTCCATGCCGACCTTCTTGGCGTCCACGTCGAAAGCCGTGACGAACTCCAGGTCACTCACGTGGTAAGGGCCGAACTGGACGTGCATGAGCCCTGGGACGGTGGCCGCGGGGTCGGCGTCCTTGTAGTACTCGACACCTTGCACCAGAGAGCTGGCGCAGTTGCCGACTCCGACGATCGCGACCCGGACCGAACCCATCGTGTTGTTCTCCTCGTAGACGTGCGTGAGGCGGCCGGTATCGGGCCGCCCTCTGCCTAAGTCAAACACCCCGCTGCCCCGGCTGATTCCGAGGGGACGTCCAGGCGGCCGGGCACAATAGGACGATGAGCTCTTCGCGCACCGCTCCCCCGGCCCGCCGCTCGGGGCGGTCTGCCCCCCGTCAGCGGCGGGGCTGGGTGCGCCGGACCCTGCTGTGGCTGGGCGCGCTGGCGCTGCTGGGCCTGCTGCTGGCCATCGGGCTGTTCGCCTGGGCCTACAGTCGCACCGACATCCCCGAGCCCAACGACTTCGCCGAGGCCCAGAGCTCGATCCTGTACTACGCCGACGGCGAGACTGAGCTGGCCCGGTTCACCGGCGGCTTCGACCGGGAGTCGGTGCCCCTGTCCGAGGTGCCCGAGCACGTCCGGTATGCCGTGCTGGCGGCGGAGGACCGCACCTTCTACGAGAACGAGGGCGTCTCGATCACGGGCACCGCCCGAGGAGCGTGGCGCACCTTGACCGGGGACGGCCTGCAGGGCGGATCGACGATCACCCAGCAGTACGTCAAGAACTACTACCTCTCCCCCGACCAGACCCTGTCCCGCAAGGTCGAGGAGTTGTTCATCGCGCTGAAGATCGACAACGAGCTGGCCAAGGACCAGATCCTGGAGAACTACCTCAACACGATCTACTACGGTCGCGGCGCCTACGGCATCCAGACCGCCAGCCAGGCCTACTTCCGCAAGGACATCTCCGAGCTGACCGTGGAGGAGGGCGCCTTCCTGGCCGCGGCCACCAACGCGCCGTCCCTCTACGACCCCGACTTCGCCGACGGCAACCAGGAGCGAGCAGAGACCCGTGTCGCCTACGTGCTGGACGGGATGGTCGAGGAGGGCTGGCTGGACGCTTCGGAGCGCTCCGGCCTGTCCTTCCCGGACATCGAGGACACCCCGCCCGCGACCGCCGTCCAGGGCGTGGACGGCTACATCTCCCAGGCCGCCCGCGAGGAGCTGCGGAGCCGGGTCGGCCTGGAGGACACCCTCCTCGACGGCGGCGGTCTGCGGATCACCACCACTATCGTCCAGCAGCACCAGGAGGCCGCGCAGGAGGCCGTGGAGGCGTTCCGACCGACCGGTGCGGGCACCGACGACATCACCACGGCGCTGACCTCGGTCCGCCCGGGGGACGGCGCGATCACCGCCATGTATGGCGGCGAGGACTACCAGGAGACCCAGCTCAACGCGGTGACCGACGCCCGGGTCCAGGCCGGCTCGCTGTTCAAGCCGATCACCCTGGCCGCCGCCGTCGCCGAGGGGGTGGACACCCTGCAGCCCTACCCGGGTCCCAGCCCGATGACCTTCGACTGGCACGGCGACGAGGTCGAGGTCGCGAACTTCCAGAACCTCTCCTACGGCCTGCTGGACCTGCGGGCGGCCCTGGCTGACTCGGTCAACACCGTCTACGTCCAGCTCAACCAGGAGATCGGGCCCGAGCTGACGGCGGAGGCCGCAGTCGAGCTCGGGCTGCCGGACGACACCCCGGGCCTGTCCGACGACCTGACCAACGTCCTCGGCACGGCCTCCCCCACCCTGCTGGAGATGACCAACGTGTACGCCACCCTGGCCGCGGAGGGCGAGCGGGCCACGCCATACCTCATCGCGGCGGTCTCCACGGTGGACGGCGAGCAGACCTACGAGGCCGACCCCGAGCTCGCCAGGGGCGTCGAGCGGGACGTGGCGGTGGACGTGACCGACGCGATGACGGCGGTGATGACCCAGGGATCGGGCATGGCAGCCGGCGATCTGGGCCGGCCGAGCGCCGGGAAGACGGGCACCAGCGAACGCAACGTCTCCGCCTGGTTCGACGGCTTCGTGCCGCAGCTGGCGGCGGGCGTGGTGATGTACAAGGGCGACGGCACCGTCCCCATGCAGGACGTCGCCGGGGTCGAGCAGATCACCGGCGGCACCTTCCCGGCAGAGGTCTGGGGCGAGTTCATGCGCCTGGCCATGGAGGGCGAGGAGGTCCTGGAGTTCTCCCCGCGGGTGGGCACCGGTGGTCCCACCGACGACACTGTGGTCACCGCCGAGCCGACAGTCGAGGTGGAGCCGACCACCGGGGCTCCGGCGCCGACGGAGACCGAGGCGCCCACCGAGACGGAGACCCCGACGGAGACTGAGGAGCCGACCGAGACTGAGGAGCCGACCGAGACACCGACGGAGACCGAGGAGCCGACCAGCCCCGAGCCCACGACTCCCGAGCCGACGTCCCCTGAGCCCACGCAGCCCGAGCCGACATCCCCGCAGCCCACGCAGCCCACGCAGCCCGAGCCGACATCCCCGCAGCCCACGCAGCCCGGGCCGACGAGCCCCGCCCCCATCGACCCACCGGGCGACGAGGACGGCGGCGGAACCGACGGCGGTGGCGATGGCGCCGGGCCTGCACCGGTGCCCTCGCCCACCGGGTAGCAACCCGCCGTAGCCTGATCCACCATGCCGCTCTCCCGGGACCGCACGCGCCGCGACGTGCCTTGGCGCGTGCCCTCCTGGTCCGACCCGGTGGTGCGCAGCGCGACCGGCGTGCTCGGCGGCCCGGCCGGGCGGTATGCCGTGGTGGGGGCGCGAGGGCTGGCCGGGGTCGCGGCCGCGGTGGTCCTGCTCGGCACGCTGAACCTGGCGCTGGCGGTGTGGACCAAGGGGCACTGCCTGCTCAAGGGCTGGAGCACGCCCGACCAGTTCTGGCGGGGCTGCTACTCCGACCTGCCGGTGGTGCACGTCAGCTCGCCCTTGGCCGAGGGGCTGCTGCCGTGGGCGGGCGAGTCGCCCTCCAACCAGCCGCCCCTGCCCGGGCTGGTGATGTGGCTGATCTCCCTGGCCTCCCCCGCCACCGGCACCGGGGTGACGGCGCAGCAGTGGACCCTGGTGCTGTGGGCGGCGCTCTGCGTGCCGCTGCTGGCCGCGGGGGTCCTGGCCGCGGTGGCCCTTCAGCCGCGCCGGCCCTGGCAGGCGGCCCACCTGGCGCTCAGCCCGGTGCTGGCCCTGCTGGTCCTCGTCTCGACCGACCTGCTCGGCATCACGCTCACGCTGCTGGCGCTCTGGGCCTGGCACAGGGAGCGCAGCTGGCTGGCCGGTGCGCTGCTCGGGCTGGCGCTCCTGGTGCGGCCCTTCCCCCTGCTGGTGCTCGCCGCGATGGTGCTCCTGGCCTGGCGGCACCGGCAACGGCTGCGGGTCATGCAGGTCCTGGTCGGTGCGGCGCTGGGGGCGCTGCTCGTCCTCGTGCCCCTGCTGACCGTCGAGCCGCAGGCGTTGACCGGTCTACGGCAGTGGTGGGGCCAGGGCGCCGGCTACGGCGCCCTGCAGATGGTGCCCCAGCTCCTGGGCGCCCGCCTCATCGCACCGGCCACGGTCGCGATCGCAGTCACGGGGTGGGTGGCCGCCCTGGTGCTCGGCGCGTGGCTGACCCGGCGCCCCGGGCGGGCACCCGTGGGCGTGGTCCAGCTGAGCGCCGTCATGTTGCTGGTGGTCGTGCTCACCGCCCCGTCGCTGTCGGTGCAGTCCGGTCTGTGGCTGCTGCCGTTGCTGGCGCTGTCCGCCCGGCCCTGGTGGGAGCACCTGGTCTGGGCGCTGGCCGAGGCGCTGCACTTCCTGGCGACCTGGCTGCACATCGCCTTCGGCAGCGACCCCGGCCGGGGGCTGCCGCCCGAGGCGTACGCGCTCGTGGTGCTGCTGCGCGCAGCAGCCTGGGCTTGGCTCCTGTGGCGGATCTGGGCCACCGCGCCGGTCCGATGGCGGACCCCCGCGGATCAGCCGCCGAGCTCGCTCCCGCGCTCGAGTGAGGTGGATGCGGACTCGCCGAGCACGGCGAGGGCGACCAACGGTGCCACCTCGGCCTCGACGACGTCGCGCAAGGAGCGGATGTAGGTCGCGGACAAGTGGTTGCTGTCCCGCCACACCACCACGCCGCCGACGATCGGGCTGCACGTACGTCCGGGACAGGTGGCATCGGTGAAGTCGAGGATCGGCAGCTCGGGCACCCGCTCCGCGAGGAGGTCGTGACCGGTCCCGGCCCTGGCCAGCCCATCAGCCCGGGCGAAGGCGCACTGGGGGACGTCGTCCTGGTGCTCCGCCAGGCATGCCGGCACGTCGAACGGGGCACGGGGGACGTCGCGGATGAGCGCGGGTAGCGCGCCTGTCTGCGCCACTTGCTGCACCCGGGCCGCCAGCCCGTCGGCCACGGCCTCTGCACCCGTCCGGCCGTAGGAGGCGGAGGAGAGCAGGACGAGGTCGGGCTGCTGCTCCTCGAGGGTCTCGGTGAGCCCCTCCTGCCACTGGCTGCACTGGGTGTAGTCGCCCGCCTGGCCGCTGCGCCGCACGACTAGACCCTGCGCGGGCGGGCAGGAGGACTTGGTTAGGACCAGCACCCGCCAGCCCCGGTCGCGGCCAATCTCGTCGAGCGCCGTCACCCACATCCCCGCGTGACTGTCCCCGGCCAGCGCGATGGTGACCTCACCGTCGGGGTCCCCTGCCTCACAGACACCGACGTCGGTGTCGGTGAGGCTGACGAAGCAGCCCTCTGGACGCAGCACGGGACGGTCGTCCGGCACCTGCTCCAGGGGGACGGCCAGGTCACCCACGGTGCGGGGGATCTCCACCTGCGGTAGCGGCTCGCCGAGCGTGGCCGAGACGGCCGCGCCTTGCGCGGCGACCTCTTGCGGGTCCCGGCCGGGTGCGGCGGTCCTGGCCGGGCCGTCACCGGGTCCGGCCGTCGCCCCCGACCCGTCCGGGGTCGGGGCGGCGTCGGGTCCCGCGCCGGGTGCGTCATCGTCCGACGGGTCGTCGCCGACGAGCAGGTCGTCCTCCGGCGTGAGAGTCCCGGCCCCGACCGGCTCGCGCAGCTCGTCCACGACGGCCGGGGTGCGCCACTGCGCATCCGCCCTCGTCGCGGAAGAGGGGGCTGAGGCGAGCACCACCACACCGAGGAGGGCACCGGTGAGGATGCAGTTGAGCCCGAGCCGCAGGGTCCGCCAGGTGACCGCGGCCGCTGGCAGCTGCCCGGCGAGCGTCCGGCCGTGCCGTCGGACCGGGTCCTCGATATAGCGGAACGACAGCCAGGCCGGCACCACGGAGACCAGCACCGCGAGCAGGCCCCACTGGACGGGCAGCACGTCCGGTCCGCCCCGGCCCACCCCCGCCAGGTCGGCGGCGATGGCGACGAACGGCCAATGCCACAGGTAGAGGCTGTAGGACAACCGGCCTACCCACTGCAGCAGCACGTGTCGCAGCACCGCCACCGGCCCCCACGGCCCGGCCGCCGGACCGGCGATCAGCACCATGGCGGTGCCGACGGTCGGCAGCAGCGCCCAGGTGCCCGGGAAGGGGGTGTCGGCGTCGATGAGGAGGAGCGAGGCCGCGACCATGCCCAGACCGCCCCAGCCGACGGCCGCGGCGAGCGCCCGGGGGATCCTCGGCCAGGCCAGCGCGCCGAGCGCGACCAGCGCACCGAGCATCAGCTCGAAGATCCGGGTGGGGGTGACGAAGTAGGCCGAGGGGTCCTGCTGGGTCCACCACCAGGAGAGCCACAGCGACCCTGCGAACAGGGCCAGCGTGGTGGTCCAGGACAGCCGGGTGAACACCCGGGCCCGCCCCTTGGCCACCAGCAGGATGAGCAAGAGCAGGATCGGCCAGATGAGGTAGAACTGCTCCTCGACGGCGAGCGACCAGTAGTGCTGCAGCGGGCTGGGTGCCCGTTCCAGGTCGAGGTAGTCCACCGAGCGCGAGGCCATGCGCCAGTTGACGAGGAAGGTGGCCGAGGCGAGCAGGTCCCCCCCGATCTCGGCCCACCGGCTGCGCGGGAGGAGAAGCAGGGTGAGCACCGCGGTGCCGACGAGCGCGGTCAGCGCCGCCGGCAGCAGTCGGCGGGCGCGCCGCGCGTAGAACCGGCCGATGTCGATCCGTCCCCGCTCTCGCGCCTCCTCCAGGAGCAAGGAGCTCATCAGGAAACCGCTGACCACGAAGAAGACGTCCACGCCGGTGAACCCCCCGGGGAACCAGGCCACCCCGGCATGCCAGAGCAGCACTCCCAGCACCGCGACGGCCCGCAGCCCTTCGATGTCGGCGCGGAAGTGACGGGGCACGGGCGGGATCCGCAGCGCGTGCCGCGCCGCTTGCAGGGCGAGGTGCCGCCGACGGGTCAACGGCTGGTCAACGGGAGCCGGCTCCGCAGGCTCACCGGGGAGGGCGACCGGGTCCCCGGTAGCGACGGCAGGGTCCCCGCTGGGTGGGGGCTCAGGGGGTCTGAGGTTGCTGCTCACCGGGCCCCCTCGGGCACGGTGGCAGGGTGGTCCCGCAGCCAGACGCGGTGCGCGCCCTCCACCCACAGCGCACCGGCGAGCGCCACCACCCCCAGCCAGGCCCACCACAGCGTGCGCGGCCGGAGCGGCTCGGTCGGGACGGTGGCTGTGCTCAGCACGGAGTAGTCGACGTCTGGGTGATCGCGCAGGATGAGGGCGACTGCGGTGTCGGCGGCGAGCGCCGCCAGACGCGGGTCGGTGGCGGTGGCCCGCACCGCGACGTCCAGCCGCTCATCGTCCTGGCCCACCTCCAGACCCAGGTTCCCCCGCACGTGCGGCCCCAGCTCGATCTCGTCCTCCACCGCACCCACCATTCCCGGATCGGACAGCGCCACGCTCGCTCGGTCGGCGTCGAGCCCGGTGGGGGCCAAGAGCGTGGCCTCAGCGGCGAACCGGTCTTCGCGCAGCACCTCCGCACCACCGACCACCAGCGCGGCGAGCAGCACGAGGGTGATCCAGGGCAACCCCGCGACCCGGTGCATCCAATGCCGAGGCGCCTCGGAGTGCCGTGGCCGACGGCGCCTACCCATCCCCCGACTCCGGCTGCTCGGCCCACCACCGCAGCAGCTCGTCGCGGGCGGCCTCCCACCCGAGAGGACCCTGGTCGAGTCGCACGGCCAGCAGGTGCTTGTAGGCACGGCCGAGCACGGGACCCGGCCGGATGCCCAGGATCTCACCGATCTGGTGCCCGTCCAGGTCGGGCCGGACCGCGCTGAGCTCCTCCTCCTGCCGCAGCCGCTCGATCCGGCGCTCCAGGTCGTCGTAGCTGGCCGCGAGGCGGGCCGCCTTGCGGCGGTTGCGGGTGGTGCAGTCGGAGCGGGTGAGCTTGTGCAGCCGGCCCAGGAGCGGGCCGGCGTCGGTGATGTATCGACGCACCGCGCTGTCGGTCCATTCCCCACCGCCGTAGCCGTGGAAGCGCAGGTGCAGCTCGACCAGGCGCGAGACCGACCGGACCGTCTCCTTGTCGAAGCGCAACGCCCGCAACCGGGCGCGGGTCATCTTGGCCCCGACGATCTCGTGGTGGTGGAAGCTGACCCCGCCCCCCGGCTCGAAGCGACGGGTGGGCGGCTTGCCGATGTCGTGCAGCAGCGCGGCCAGGCGCAGGACCAGGTCGGGGCCGGGGACCACGTCGGGGTCCGGCTCGGCCTCGCGCTCCGCGTCCGGGCCCGCGTCAAGGTCTGCGTCAAGGTCTGCGTCGAGGTCTGCGTCGAGGTCTTTGTCGAGGTCTTTGTCGGGGTCTGTGTCGGGGTCCGCGGTGGGGTCGGTGGCGACCTGAGCGTCCACCGGCGGGTCCTCCAGGGCGATGGCCTGCTCCAGGACGGTGAGGCTGTGCTCGTAGACATCCTTGTGCCGGTGGTGCTCGTCCACCTCCAGGCGCAGCGCGGGCAGCTCGGGCAACACCTCGTCGGCCAGACCGGTCAAGACCATGACCTCCAGGCCGGCACGGGGGTCGGGGGCGAGGATGAGCTTGACCAGCTCATCGCGCACCCGCTCGGCGGACACGATCGCCAGGCGGGGCGCCATACCCCGCATGGCTTCCAGCACCTCGGGTGCGGGCACCATGCCGAGCTGGGCGGCGAACCTCGCCGCCCGCATCATCCGCAGCGGGTCGTCGCCGAAGGAGATTTGGGGGGTATGCGGCGTGCGCAGCACCCGTCCGGCCAGGCTGGTCAGTCCCCCGTGCGGGTCGACGAAGGTCAGCTCGGGCAGGCGCAGGGCCATCGCGTTGACGGTGAAGTCGCGCCGGACCAGGTCCTCCTCCAGGTTGTCGCCGAAGGCGACCACCGGCTTGCGTGAGGAGGCGTCGTAGGCGTCGGCCCGGTAGGTGGTGAACTCCAGGTGGTGCCTGCCCCGGCGGGCGCCGATGGTGCCGAAGTCGCGGCCCACGTCCCACGTGGTCTGTGCCCAGCCCTGCAGCACCTGCTCGATCTGGTCGGGTGAGGCGGAGGTGGCGAAGTCGAGGTCGGGTGAGGCGCGGCCCAGGAAGGCGTCCCGCACCGGGCCCCCGACGAGGGCGACCTCGTGCCCGGCTGTGGCGAAGCGCTCACCGATCTCGGTGAGCAGCGGCAGCGTCGGGGTCAGGTGGCGCAGGGCGCGCAGGAGCAACGCGGCGTCGGTCTGGTCGGTGGGTGCGGGCATAGCAGGTCAAGGGTAGTCGGCGCTGGTGGACACCCCGTTCGCCGTCCTCGCGACGCCCGCGTGGATGCCTGTCCTCCTGCGGCCGCACTGGTTATGGTGGGGTGATGACCATGACATCGCCGCGTTCGCAGCCTGCGGCGCGACGGCTGCCGTCGGTCAATGAGACGTCGGCCGGGGGCGTGGTCATCGACGTGCACGAAGGGCGCGCCAGGATCGCCATCATCGCCCGGCACAACCGGTCGGGCCGGCTGGAGTGGTGCCTGCCCAAGGGGCACGTCGAGCCGGGTGAGACGCTGGTCGAGACGGCCGAGCGGGAGGTGGCCGAGGAGACCGGCATCGAGGGGCGGGTGCTGGTCAGCCTGGGCATTATCGAGTACTGGTTCACCACCCCCTCGCACCGGATCCACAAGATGGTGCACCACTACCTGCTCGAGGCCACCGGGGGACGGCTCACGATCGCGAACGACCCCGACCAAGAGGCGGTCGACGCGATCTGGGTGCCCCTGGACGAGGTGCATCGCAAGCTCACCTTCCCTAACGAGCGCCGCATCGCCCGCGAGGCGTGGCAACGCCTGACCCGGACCGCCTGACCGGCCGTGACCCCGACGACCCGCCGACGAGCGTGGGCGGCACGTCCCCCGCGTCTGCCCGTCCTGCTGACGGCACCGCTGCTGGCCGTGCTGGTCACCTCGGGGGTAGGGGCCGAGCCAGTGGGTGCATCGGTGGGTACCTCGCCGGACAGCGACAGCGACAGCGACAGGGACGGGAACGGGGACGGGGACGCAGGGCTCCGCATCCTGCTGGACGAGGTGGACCCGGTCGTGGCCCGGCCGGGCCAGCCGGTGACGCTGCGGGGGCGCCTGGTCAACGAGGGCCCGGACGTGAGCCGGCTCAACCTGATCACCGTGGCTGCCGCTATGGGCCCGCTGACCTCGCGGGCCGATGTCGCCGGCTGGGTCGAGGGGACCGACCCCCGGTCGGCGTCCTGGGTGCTGGGGGACGACGCCCTGGGAGCCGTCATCCCGCCCGGCGGCCAGGACGAGTTCGAGGTGACCGTGCCCGGCTCCTCGCTGCAGTTCCTGCCGGCCACCCCGGCCATGCTCGGCGTGGAGCTGGTCGCCTCGGCCGAGGAAGAGACCGACCGGGTCCCCGTGCCCGACGGCCCCGCGCCAGCGGTGCTGCGCACGGTCCTCACCACCACGGGGCAGCCCTCGGTGGACGTGCCGCTGGAGACCACCTGGCTGGTGCCGCTCACCTTGCCCCCCGACGCGGAGCTGTCCAGCCCGGACGACACCGAGCACACCGCCGCCTGGCTAGCGGCGGTGGGACAGGACTCATCGGTGCGCCAGTGGCTGGAGCACCTAACCGTGCCGGAGGTGACCTGGTGGGTCGACCCCGCCGCACTCGTGGCGCACCAACCCGCCGAGGCCCTCGTGGTGCCCGGGCCGGAGGAGGACGCTGAGCCGACCGCCCCGCCGGCGGTGAGCGAACCGCCCGAGCCGACCGGTCCCGATGACAAGACCGACGAGACCGACGAATCCGGGCAGACCGGAACACCGACCCCGCCCGAGGACATGGACCGGGAGACTGCGGAGCCGGTGACGGCGCAGCCCACGGGCACCGGGCCCAGCGCGCCGTCGGTCCCCGGACGGCCAGACGGCGACAACGACAGCGACGGCGACGACGACAACGACGGCGAGGACAGCACCGCCTCCCCCGAGGACGGGACCGACACCGGACCGGCACCTGCCCCTCCGCCGGAGACCGGGCCCACCAGCGAGCCAGGGCCGAACCCAGAGCCGGACCCAGAGCCCGAGCCGGAGACCCTCGAGGAGGCCCTGGCCCAGTTACGCCTGATGCTCGCCGAGGTGGATCCACAGCTGCTGTGGTGGCTGCCCACCGACGACCCCGACCTGGGGCTCCTGGTGACCGAGACCGACGCGGTGCCGACCGCCGTGGCCGACGACCTGCTGACCCGGCTGCCTGAGCAGGCACCGCCCGCCGTGGTGCAGCTGCTGCGGCAGGGTCGGCAGAACGTCGCCTGGCCCGCGCTCGCCGCTCCCACCGCAAGCGACGTCGCGGCGATCTCGGACCTCTACGCACGCACCCGAGAAGGGGGCCTTCGAGCCGTGCTGGTGCCAAGAGAGTCGTTCACCGCCGACTCGACCGCGCCACCCCGCCTCGGAGCGGTCCCCCTGGGTGACTCCCCGGACGTCGTCGCCATCGGCGCAGACTCCTGGACCAGCGGCCTGGTGGCGGCCAGCGGCAGCGACGCCGAGGAGCACGGTGCGGGCGCGGCGGCACAACGGCTCCTGGCCCACACGCTGGGCACCTGGCTGGAGGCCCCGGCTAGCCCTCGCACCCTCGTCATCGCCCCGCCCCGCGGCGCGGAGGTCCCTGCCGAGGTGCTCGACCAGCTGAGCGAGGGCTGGGCGCGAGCGCAGTGGCTGTCACCGGTCAGCGCCCAGGAGGTGCTGGACCGGGCCGAGGACGCCGACCCGGTCGGGTTGAGCGGCATCGCGCCAGAGGAGGAGGTCCTGGGGCCCCTGTCCGACCTGGTGGTCCCCTCCGCCAGCCCGGTCCTCACCTCGCGGGCCCGCGACCTGGTCCGGCTGCAGGAGGATCTGGACGGCCTGTCCCAGATCCTGCGTGACACCGACGCCCTCCGCTCCTGGGAGCCTGTGCTCGACGCCCAGTGGTCGACGCGGTGGCGCCAGGACGAGGACGTGTGGGTGTCGACCTGGCGCACCCTGCGGCACGAGGTGGCCAGCACCCGCGACGCGGTCTACCTGCTGCCGAGCAGCGTGAACTTCCTCGCCGACCAGGGCGTCATCCACCTCACCGTCGTCAACGACCTGCCGGTGGCGGTCGAGAACGTCCAGCTCCGGCTGCGGCCCAGCAATGGCCGGTTGCAGGTCACCGGGCAGCCGGACCCGGTCGACGTGGGGCCCGGCAGCCGGGCCAGCGTCCCCTTCCAGGCCCGCTCCATCACCCGCGGCGAGACCGTCCTGCACGTGCGGATCACCGCCCCGGACGGCACCCCGCTCGGTGAGGACGCCGAGGTCAACGTCCGCGTGCAGCCGACCGGCGTGTGGATCTACTGGGTGCTGGGCGGCCTGGCCGGGCTGGTGCTCGTGCTGGGCCTGCGCCGGGCCCTCACCTCATCCTCCCGCAGGACGGCATACCCTGGCTCGTCCCCCGCCCCCGGCTCCGAGGAGCGCCCGCAGTGAGCGCGAGCACCGCCAGCGAGGAGCACGGCTCCAGCCGGGCCCTAGCCCGTTCCAGCGCGGTCATGGCCGGCGGCACCCTCGTCTCACGCGTCCTAGGCCTGGCCCGGATGGCCCTGCTGGCCCGGGCGCTCGACCCGCTCACCCCTGGCGCGAACATCTGGGAGACCGCCAACACCATCCCCAACGCGATCTTCCTGCTGCTGGCAGCGGGCGTGCTCAACGTGCTCCTGCTGCCCCAGCTCACCCGGGCCATGACGCGCGGCCGGGAAGGCCGGGAGTACTCCGACCGTCTGCTCACCCTCGCCGTGACCCTCCTCGTCGTGGGGACGCTCGTCTTCTGGCTGGCCACCCCCCTGGTCACCAAGCTCAACGCCCTCGCCTGGCCCTGGGGCTCGCCCCAGCTGAACCTGGCGATCCTGTTCGCCTACTTCTGCATCCCCCAGATGCTCTTCTACGGCCTGCACACCGTCCTGGGGCAGGTGCTCGCGGCGCACCACCGGTTCGCCGCCTACATGTGGAGCCCGGCCCTGGCCAACGTGGTGCAGATCCTGGGCATCCTGCTCTTCATCCGGCGCTACCCTGGCGCCGACCAGGTCCCGCTGGACACCTGGACCTTGCCCATGGTGGCCCTCCTCGGCGGCTCGGCCACCCTGGGGATCGTCGTGCAGGGGCTAGTGCTCTTCCCCGCCGTGCGCGCCACCGGTTTCCGGTGGCGCCCGCGGTGGGGCTTCCGCGGCGTCGGGCTGGGCACCGCCGGGGTCATGGCGTTCTGGGCCTTCGCGGAGGTCGGGCTGTCCCAGGGTGGGATGCTCGCGGTCAACAACCTGCTCAACTGGGCGGTGGTCGACACCCCGGGTGCGGCCGGTCGTAGCGCGTACTTCTACGCCTTCTCGATCTTCATGCTGCCGCACAGCCTGCTCGCGCTGTCGTTGCTGACCGCGCTCTACCCGGTGCTGTCCAAGGCAGCCGCGGCCGGCGACCTGCGGGGCATGGCCACCCGCACCGAGACGGGCCTGCGGATGCTGCTGACGGCGATGGTGCCGATCGCCGTGGGGATGATGCTGCTTGCTCCCCTGCTGGTTCGGGTGATCTACCCCCTCGCCAGCGGCGAAGCCCACCTGGCGATCGCGCGCGTCGTCCAGGCCTTCACCATCGGGCTCATCGCCTACGGGGTGTACCTGCTGTGCAGCCGCGTCTTCTACTCCTTCGAGGACGCCCGCACGCCGTTCTTCTTCCAGGTGGCCCTGACCACGACCCTGCTGCTGGCCACGGCGGTCGCGCTGACCCAGCCAGAGACCCGGGCAGCGGTGATGGCCGCGGCCGGGCAGGGCGTGGGGCAGATCATCGCGGCCGGGATCGGGCTCTATGCGGTGCGCCGCCGTCTGCCGGACCTCCAGCTCGCTCCGGCCGGCGCCACGCTGGGGCGGGCGCTGCTCGCCTCCGTCATCGCGCTGCTGCCGACGTGGGGGGTAGTGGCGGTGCTGGACCGGCCGGGGACCCTCGGTGCTGTGGTGGCCCTGGCCGTCGCCGGTGTCGTCTACCTGGCTGGGTATGGCGTGCTCGCCCTGGTGCTGGGGGTGGGGGAGATCCGCACCGTGGCCGCGCCGCTGCTGCGGCGGGTGCCCGGCCTGACCCGGTTCGCCCCCAGCTCCACCGAGCTGGAGGTCATGGTCGCCGAGGCGGGAGGACCGGTGCCGGGGGACCCCGCGCAGGACGAGCCGACGACCACCGGGGTGCACCCTGCGGGGCCGATGGGCCAGTTCGCACCCACCGCCACCAGCGCGGCCTCATCGTCCGCGGACGTGGGAGAGGGCACACTAGGTGGGCAGGACGCCCTCGACGGGGTGTCGCACGGCGGAGAGGACAGCACCATGGATCGGCTCGAGGTAGGCGCCCGGCTGGGCGACCGCTACGCCCTCGAGGAGCTGCTCGCCGAGCGTGAGGGAGGTGGGCTGCAGTACTGGTCGGCCCGCGATGTCACCCTCGACCGGCTTGTCGCCGTCACCGCGCTGCCCTCTTCCGGGGAAGATGCAGCCATCGCCGAGGCGGTGCTCGACGGCGCCCGACGGGTGGCCTCTGTCGATGACCCTCGCCTGGTCCGGGTCCTGGACGTCGGTGACGAGGACGGCATCTGCTGGGTGATCGAGGAGGGCCTGACCGAAGCCGAGTCCCTGGCCTCACTGATCGCCGAGCAGCCGCTCCCCGCGGAGGAGGTGCGCCGTCTGGTCGGCGAGGCTTCCGCCGGGCTGGAGTCCGCGCGGCGCCGCGGCCTGCACCACCTCTACCTCAACCCGCACTCGGTCCTGCGCACCACGGACGGCACGGTGAAGGTCTCGGGGGTGGGGGTCGCTTCGGCCCTGGAAGGGACCGACGACGTCACCGCCGACGAGGCGAGCATCATCGACACGGCTGACCTGGTCTCCCTGCTCTACACCGGCCTCACGGGTCGGTGGCCGGGCGAGGACCTGCCCGGTGTCCGCAGCGCCCGTCGCCTCGCCGATGACTCGCTCCCCGCGCCGTCGGAGCTGGTGGCCGGGGTACCCGGCGACCTGGACGCGCTGTGCCGGATGGTGCACGGGGCGGGCACCGACCTCAGCTCGGCTCCGCACACCCCGGGAGAGCTGGCACGCCAGCTCTCCCCCTGGTCCTCCGAGATGGTCCGGGGGCCCCGCCCCGGGGAGCTGACCGCACCGGCGGACGCCGGGGAACGGGGCGCGCCCGGTGCCACCGACGCGCTGGCCGGGGCGGCGGGAGCCTCGGCGGCGGCGACCGCCGCTCACCCGACCCGGGCCGAGGACTCCGACGCAGGCGACGAGACGACCGTGGTCCCGCGGACCTACTACCGCACCTCGCGCGCGACCGGCGCAGCTGACGACAGCGCGGAGATGGACGGTCTGTTCGCCTCTGGTGAGCGCGCGGCGCAGCAGCACGACGAACGTGAGCGGACGGCCCGCCCGCAGACGGTGCCCGTCGGCGCCGCCGCCGCCGGGGCCTCCATGGCCTCGGGTGGTCCCACCCGGGCGGGTGGCAGCTCGGGGGGCGCGGGCACCGACGACGGGGATGACGACTCCGGTGGCCTGGATGAGGCACGGGGCACGGGTCTGCAGACCGCGGCGGTCATCGGCGTGATCCTGGCCATCCTGGCAGCTGCCTTCCTCATGGGCTGGTTCCTCATCCGCGGCCTGGGCGGTGAGGACGAGGCCTCCGGCGGCGGCACTACCGTGACCGCATCCGAGGAGACCCAGGGTGGTGGCGACACCGACGCCGCCACGGCGACCGAGGACACCGGCGGGCAGACGGCACCGCCCGAGCCGGAGCCGACCGAGGATGCGCCTGCAGCTGCGCCCGACGGGGCGGTCAGCATCTTGGGCATCACCTCCTTCGACCCCGAGGGCGACAACGACGAGCGCAACGACCTCACCCCGTTGGCCGTCGACGGCGACCCCGAGACGGCGTGGCGCTCGCACACCTACCTCTCCCCCAACTGGGGCTCCCTGAAGAGCGGTGTGGGCCTGATCCTGGACCTGGGCGAAGGCGCGACGGTCACCGAGGTCGAGGTCGAGCTGGACGAGGCCGGCGTGGGCGCCAGCCTGTGGCTCGCCGAGGAGCCGACCCGCGAGGGTGCCATCGAGCTGGGCTCGGGCACCGATCTGGAAGGCACCTGGACGGTGGCGCCGGAGGGCCCGGCGACCGGTCGGTATCTCATCCTGTGGTTCGACACCGCTGCGGCGACCGAGGCGGGCGAGGTCGTCGGCGTGCGCGAGATCGTGGTCCGCTGACCTCGGTGACGGTGTGAGCACGGGCACTGAGCTGGCCGAGGTCGACGACCTCACCCTGCTGCGTCGGCACCAGGACGGCGACCGCGACGCCTTCGGTGAGCTCTTCCGTCGCCACCGGGACCGCATGTGGGCGGTGGCCCTGCGCACCGCGCGCGACCCGGAGGTGGCTGCGGACGCGGTGCAGGACGCCTTCCTTAACGCCTTTCGCCGAGCCGGGTCCTTCCGCGGGGACTCCCAGGTCACGACCTGGCTGCACCGGATCACGGTCAACGCCTGCCTGGACCGGTTGCGTAGGCAGCGGCCGACCGCCAATCTGGACGACCACGACCCGGTCGAGCCCCGCGACGGCCACCACGCGGTGGAGGTGCGGCTGGACGTGCGGCAGGCGCTCGACCAGTTGCCGGAGGGGCAGCGGCTCGCGCTGGTTCTGGTCGACATGCACGGCATGAGTGTCGCCGAGGCGGCGCAGGTGCTCGAGGTCGCGGAGGGCACGGTGAAGTCCCGCTGCTCACGCGGCCGGGAGGCGATGGCCCGCCTGCTGCGTCACCGGGAGGATGAGCCATGACGACTGCCAGCGTGAGCCACGCCACGTCCGGTGGCCGGGTCGCTGAGGGAACCGGCCCGGGCGGCCGGTCGTCGTACCCCTGTAGGCGCCACCCTGGCCGCCATCTGACAGCGTCACCGAGTTCTGGGAGGAGGACGATCTGTCGTGTCTGGAGCTGCTGACCGCGACCGCGACGAGGTCGATCCCACCGGGATCCGTGACCTGCTCGCAGGCCTGCCCGACCCCGGACCCATGCCGGAGGACCTCGTCCACCGCATCGAGGCCAGGCTGGAGGTGGAGCATGCTGCCCGAGATCATGAGGCGTCCCGCCGTCTGGGGCGCCACGCGGACCGCGTCGTCGACCTGACTGCCGAGCGGGGCCGTCGGCGCCCTGGCCGCACCCTGGCCTGGCTGGGGGCCGCGGCCGCCGGCCTGGTGGTGACCGCCACCGTCGTCCCACAGCTGGTGGGCGGTGCCGACGGCGGCGACAGCGGCACCGCTGCCTACTATCCGACGCGGGGGCAGGCCGACACCGACACCAGCGAGATGCACGACGACAGCGCCGGGGAGGACGCAGCCGGCGGCGGCGGGAACGACACAGCCGGCGCCGACGAGAGCGACGCCGACGCGGAGCCGCGGTCCATGTCCTCCGTCGGTGACGAGGCAGCGGAGGCCCCGATCGCCGACGGCGAGACCGACGGCGGTGCGAGCCCGGCCGCCCCCGCGCAGCCGCTCGTCCCCCTGGACGGCACGCTCGTCCTACTCACCGACCTGGGCCTGGTCGAGCACGACACCCTGACCGAGACGCTGCTCCACGCCGTGGACGAGCACGAGGCAAGCTCGACCACCACCCCGCGCACGTCCGATCTGCTGAGCGAGGGGGAGGCGACATCGTGCTGGCGAGGGCTGGCTGCCACCCACTCCTTCGACCGCTACGTCGCCGCCCCGGCCCAGATCGTGCTCCCGGACGGTCAGCGGGAGGGCGACCCCGTGGTGGTCCTCCTCGGCGTGCGCGACGACGGCTCGGCCCGGTCCTGGATCATGCCGCAGGACTGCACCCGCAACCCGGACACGCTGCCCGTCCTGGAGGGTCAGCGCCACGGCTGAGGCCTGCCCTGCCCGGCCGTTGCGGGCGGGGAACATCCCCGTTCTAGGATCTGTTGAGGAGACTACGCCCGCGATCCTCCCTGCGCCCGCCCCGCGGGCCGGTCAGAAAGGTGTCCATGAGCATCATCGTGCCCCAGCCCTCCGCTCCGTCGACCGAGGGTGAGGTCCGAGATGTCGTCATCATCGGATCCGGCCCGGCCGGGTACACCGCCGCCGTCTACACCGCCCGCGCCAACCTGCGCCCCCTCGTCTTCGAGGGGTCGGTGACCGCAGGTGGGGCCCTGATGAACACCACCGATGTGGAGAACTTCCCCGGCTTCCCCGACGGCATCATGGGCCCGGAGCTGATGATGAACATGCGCGAGCAGGCCGAGCGGTTCGGCGGGGAGATGATCCGCGACGATGTCGTTGAGATGGACCTGTCCGGCCCGGTGAAGACGGTCACCGACGGTTCCGGGGACGTCCACCGCGCCCGCAGCGTCATCCTGGCCATGGGCTCTGCCTACCGCGAGCTCGGCCTGCCGCGGGAGAAGGAGCTCTCTGGGCATGGTCTGTCCTGGTGCGCCACCTGCGACGGGGCCTTCTTCCGCGAGCAGGACATCCTCGTCGTCGGGGGCGGTGACTCCGCCATGGAGGAGGCAACCTTCTTGACCCGCTTCGCCCGCAGCGTCACCATCGTGCACCGACGCGAGGAGCTGCGCGCGAGCAAGATCATGGCCGAGCGGGCCCTGAACGACCCCAAGATCTCCTTCGCCTGGAACTCCGCCGTCACGGCGCTGCACGGTGAGCCCAAGCTGACCTCGGTGACCCTGACCGACACCCGCACCGGCGAGGAGCGGCAGGTCCCCACCACCGGCGTCTTCGTCGCGATCGGCCACGACCCCCGCAACGAACTGGTCCGCGGGCAGGTCGCACTGGACGACGAGGGCTACGTGCTCGTCCAGGGGCGGACCACAGCGACCGACGTGCCGGGGGTCTTCGCCTGCGGCGATCTCGTGGACCACATCTACCGCCAGGCGATCACCGCCGCCGGCAGTGGGTGCTCAGCCGCGCTGGACGCCGAGCGATACCTCGCCGCCCAGGACGACGCCGGCCAACCCGACCCTGCGGCAGCGCAGACGCCTGAGCCCGTCGGCGCGGACGCCTGACACCGCATACCTATACCAATCCAGCGAACCAGATCTAGTGCGAGAGTAGGAAACCCATGGCTACCACCCCCACCTCCGACACCACCTTCACCGAGGACGTCCTGCAGCACGACGGCCCCGTGCTCGTCGACTTCTGGGCCCCCTGGTGCGGCCCGTGCAAGATGATCGCCCCCGTGCTCGAAGAGCTCTCCGAGGAGTGGGGCGACAAGCTCAAGGTGGTCAAGCTCAACACCGACGAGAACCCGGAGACCACCCAGGCCTACGGCATCACCGGCATCCCGACGATGAACGTCTACCAGGGCGGTGAGGTCGTCAAGACGCTCGTCGGCGCCCTTCCGAAGAAGAAGCTGGCCCAGGAGCTGGAGCAGTTCACCTCCTGAGGCGTCGATCCCCCCGGGGCTCAGCCCCGACCAGAACCGTCCACAAGGTTATCCACAACCCTGTGGACGGTTCTTCGTCTTTCTGTGGACAACGCGCCCGAGGGGCCCTCGGCCTCCACCAGCCGGTGGGACCGGGGCCTCACTCCTGGTCGAGCATCCCCAGGATCCTCGCCAGGTCCTCCTGCCCAGCGAACTCCACGGTGATGCGGCCCTTGCGCCGTCCCATCGCTACCTGGACGCGGGTCTCGAACCGGTCCGACAGCCGCTCGGCCACCTCCTGCAGCTCCGGGGAGGCGGCGGCGCGCCGGGCCGGGCGCCGGGCCTGTCCCGGGTCCTGGTCACCGACGAGCACGATCTCCTCCACGGAGCGCACCGATAACCCCTCGGCAACGATCCGCTGCGCAAGCCGCTCCATGGCCGCTCCGTCCGGAAGCCCCAGGAGGGCGCGGGCATGTCCGGCGCTGAGCACCCCGGAAGCCACCCGCCGGGCCACCATCGGGGGGAGCTTGAGGAGCCGGATGGTGTTGCTGATCTGTGGGCGAGAACGTCCGATCCGCGTGGCCAGCTCCTCGTGCGTGCAGCCGAAGTCCTCCAGCAGCTGCTGGTAGGCCGCCGCCTCCTCCAGGGGGTTCAGCTGGGCGCGGTGCAGGTTCTCCAGCAGCGCGTCCCGCAACATGTGCTCGTCCTCGGTCGCCCGGACGATGGCGGGGATGGTCTGCCTGCCGGCCGCCTTCGAAGCCCGCAGCCGACGCTCACCCATCACCAGTTCGAAGGGGGACTCACCGCCGGCGACCTCATCCTCGCTCACGCGCCGCAGCACGACGGGCTGCAGCACCCCGAGCTCTTCGATGCTGCGCACGAGCTCGGCCAGTTCGTCCTCATCGAAGACCTCGCGCGGCTGGCGGGGGTTGGGACGAATGTCCTCGACCAGCACTTCCGCGAACGTCGCACCGGGCACCGGCGCCAAGCCGTCCAGGCTGCCGTCTCCACCGGGCAGGTCAGGGGCGGCCGGTTCAGGCGGGGCCGCTCGTCCGACACTCCCAAACCGCGCCGTTGAGTCATCGCTGTTTCCCGTGAAACCGGACGAAGTCTCCCTCGCGCCGTCACCGTTTCCCGTGAAACCGGACGATGCCTCCAGTGCGCCCTCGGTCAGTGCGGCAGCACCCCGATCCTCACCCCGAGGGAAGAAGACATCACGGGGACGGTCCTGGTCGGTAGGAGCCGAGGGGATGAGGGCGCCCAGTCCTTTACCCAGTCCGCGGCGACGCTCGTTCATCTCACACCTCCTGGCGGCGCATCTCGGCAGCCGCCTCTGCGTAGGACAGTGCACCCGCACTGCCTGGGTCGTGGGTCATGACGGTCTCGCCGTGGCTGGGGGCCTCGCTGACCCGGACCGAGCGGGGCACCACGGTCCGCAGGACGCGTTCACCGAAGTACTCCCGCACCTGGTCAGCCACGTCCGCCGCAAGTCGGGTCCGGCCGTCGTACATGGTCAGCAGAATGGTCGAGATGCGGAGGCCGGCGTTGAGATGCTGCTGAATGAGCTCAACGTTCTTCATCAACTGGCTCAAACCCTCAAGCGCGTAGTACTCACACTGGATAGGGATGAGCACCTCCCGCGCGGCGACGAAGGCGTTGACGGTGAGCAGGCCGAGGCTGGGCGGGCAGTCGATGATCACGAGGTCCAGCGGCTGGTCCTGCTCTGAGAGATAGACCTCAAGCGCGCGGCGCAGGCGATTCTCCCGGGCCACCAGGGGCACCAGTTCGATCTCGGCTCCAGCCAGATCGATGGTGGCCGGGGCGCACAGCAGACCTGGCACGTGTGGACAGGGCTGCACCACCTCAGACAGTGGTATACCGTCGATGATCACGTCGTAGATGCCAGCGGTACCGCTGGTGTGCGGGATGCTCAGTGCCGTGCTCGCGTTGCCCTGCGGGTCCATGTCGATGACCAGCACGCGCAGTCCGTCCAGGGCCATAGCGGCGGCGACATTGACAGCGGTGGTCGTCTTGCCGACCCCGCCCTTCTGGTTGGAGACCGTGATGATCCTGGTGCCGTGCCAGGGTCGACCTCCCGCGGACGCGGCGGAGACGCCCGCCGCTGTCACTTCAGGCGTTTCACGTGAAACTCCCTCGGCTGGAGCGCCCGTTTCACGTGGAACAGAGGGGCCCGGCGTCGCGCCGCCGGGCCCATCATCGCCTGGCCATCCCAGAACGCCGGCGCTGAGGAAAGAAGAAGGGAGGGACGGTGCGGGGACGGCAGGCCAGCCCAGCGGAGATGACGTCGACATGAGGGCTCCATCTTCGCTGATCAGAGGCCCCGAACCAAGCCGACCGGCCGAGAGAGGAACCCATGCTCGTCGATGCCTCAGAAGGGCTACTCCGAGGCCGTTCAGTGCGAGGAACGAGACCCTGGCCGGCCGCGCTTCGTTGACCCACGAGGCCGGTCGACACGCCGCCTCGTGCCGGGTGTGGACGCCTGCCACTGGGCGGGACGAACGATCTCCACCACACGGACGGGCTCGCTGACCCGGCCGACTCCCAGGTGGTGCACCGCGCTCTGCTCGACCCCCATGCGATGGAGCAGGTCATGCGCCTGCTCGAGCTCGACCTCGGCGGCTTCTCCCTTCAGCGCCAGCAGTCGACCACCGGGCGCGAGCAGCGGGAACGACCAGGCCACCAGCTTGTCCAGGGAGGCCACAGCCCGCGCGGTCGCCACCGGCGCCAGCAGGCTCATCTCCTCGGCCCGGCCCCTGTGCACGGTGACGTTGCTCAGGCCCAGCGCCTCGACCGTGCTCTGCAGCCACGTCGTGCGGCGCAGCAACGGCTCGACGAGGTGCACCCGCAGGTCAGGCCGCACGATGGCGAGCACGAGGCCGGGCAGCCCTGCGCCGGACCCGATGTCGATGACGCTCTCGCCCTCATCGAGCATCGCCTCCGGCAGGGCGCAGTTGACCAGATGACGCTGCCAGAGCCGGGGTGCCTCCCGAGGACCCACGAGACCGTGACTGATCCCCGTGGTGGCCAGCAGGTCGGCATACCGGCGGGCCAGGTCGAGTGAGTCGCCGAAGACGTCTGCGGCCTCGGCGGGCGGCTCCGGAGCGCCAGAGACGGGCGGAGGCACCGTGCGTCTGCCGCCCGGTGCCTCGCCGTCACGAGTCTGCGCCATGCCGGGTCCGGGTCAGCGCCCGGGGAGAATCACGACGTAGCGTCCCGGGTCGGCCCCCTCGGACTCCGAGTGCAACCCGGCGCCGAGGACCTCATCGTGGACGACCTTGCGCTCGAACGCGGTCATCGGCTCCAGCTCGCGCCGTTCACCGCTCTCCTTCACCTCGGCGATCGCGCGCTGGGCCGTCTGCACCAGCTCGCTGCGTCGATCCGAGCGGTAGCCGGCCACATCGAGCATCAGTCGGCTGCGCTCGCCGGTCTCGGCCTGGACCGCCAGGCGGGTCAGCTCCTGCAGCGCCTCAAGCACCTCACCACCGGTGCCGATGAGGCGCTGAGGAGCCGCGCCGTCCTCGGAGTCCACAATGGCGACTGCGGCGCGATCGCCTTCGACGTCCACCTCGAGGTCCCCGTCCAGGTCAGCGATGTCCAGCAGGGTCTCCAGGAAATCTGCGGCGATCTCGCCCTCCCGGACCAGATCTTGCGCGGCAACCGACGTGGACCGTGGGGCGGCCTGGTCACCCGTCTCCTGCGCAGGGGTGTCCGCCTCCGGCAGGTAAGCCTCGGGCGCCTCAACCGCCTCATCGGCCTCGCTGGCCACAGAAGCCTCTTGGGCCTCCGCTACCTCCCCTGGGCGGTCCTCGCTGGGCGCGTCCTGGACGGTGCGGTCATCGGGCTTGCCGGTGCTCGTGCTCATCGCTGTGGTTTCTCCTTGATCGCGAATCATCAGCGCTTCTTTGCGCGCTTCTTGCTCTTGGGCTGCACCCGCTGGCCGCCAGCCCTGGCCTGGGCGGCCTCCTCGGCCTCCGCCGCCTGGCGGTCCGCCATGAAGTTCGGGTTCTTCAGCTGAATACCGGTGGCGGCCTTGCCCTTGCGGGCCATCCGCTCCTGGTACTTCTTCTCCGCCGGGGTGTTCGGGGCCGGCATGTTGCGGATCACGAGGAACTGCTGACCCATCGTCCAGAGGTTGCTCACCGTCCAGTAGATGAGCAGGGCGATCGGGAAGTTTACGCCGGTGACGGCGAAGACGATCGGCAGCGCGTAGATGAGGATCTGCTGCTGCCGGGCCATCGGGCTGTTCAGCGCCTCCGGCGACATGTTCTGGCGCATCAGCTGGTGGCTGGTGATGAACTGGGTGACCGACATGACGACGATGAGCACCACCGCCAGGATCTTGGCGTGGATGTCGGTGTGGTGCAGGAAGGTCGAGGTCAGCTCGGCGCCGAAGATGTTCGAGGTCGCCATGTGTGTGGCCAACTCGGTGCTGAACAGGCCCATGGGCTCGCGCTCACCCGCAGCCACGGCCGCGGCCGTGTTCAGCAGCCGGAAGAGCGCGAAGAAGAAGGGCATCTGGATCAAGATCGGCAGGCACATCCCGAACGGGTTAGCCCCGGCCTCGCGGTAGAGACCGAACATCTCCTGCTGCAGCTTCTGCTGGCTGGCCTGGTCCTTCTTGCCCTTGTACCTGGCCTGGATCTTCATCAGCTCCGGCTGCACGATCTGCAGCCGTCGCTGGCTCTTGATCTGTCGCAGCATCAGTGGCGTCAGCATCGCCCGCAGGGTCAGCACGAGACCGACGATCGCCAGCACCCAGGTCCACCCGCTCGTCACCGGCATGCCCATCCGGACGAGCAGCCACTCGAATCCGACCAGGATCGCGGAGTTGAACCAGATGAACGGGAACAGGATGGTGTCGAAAATGCCCATGTGGTCCTCAGTGCTCGTGGTGAGCAGCGCTCACCGGGGTGATGTGGGTATGGGGCGTCCCCGCGTCCGGGTGGGTCGCGGCCGCACCGTCACGAGCAGCGGGCCTTCCACGAGGCGGTGGGACATGGTCCACGCCCCCCGCGGACCAAGGGTTGCAGCGCAGGACCCGCCAGGCGGTCAGTGCCAGGCCACGGACCAGGCCATGACGCTCCAGCGCGGTCACGCCATACGCGGAGCAGGAGGGGTAGTAACCGCAGACCGGTCCGAAGATCGGGGAGATGATGCGCTGGTAGAGGCGGATGAGCCAGACGAGCGGGAGCGTCACCAGGCTGCGAGGCTGACCAGGCGCGACCCCGCCCCGGTGCACATCGCGTAGTTGGTCGGTCTGCCAGCGCAGGGGTTGGGTGCTCACCGGAGCACCCGCTCCAGAGCCAGGTCCAGGGCCGCGCCCAGCTCGTGCGAAGAGGCGGTCGCCGCAGGCGGCTGGGCCCGCACGACCAGGTCCGTGCCGGCGGGCACCTGGCTCAGCCGGGCCACCACCTGAGCCCGCAGCCGGCGGATCACCCGGTGCCGCACGACCGAGTTACCCACGGCCTTGGACACCACAAAACCCACGCGCGGCGGGCGCGTGGGTGTGGTGTCGGTGAACATCGCTGCGTGGACGACGAGCAGGTCGGTGCCAGCCCGGCGGCGACGGCGCGTATCCCCGTCGACCCGTCTCGACACGCCGCGGTAGTCCTCCGGGCGGGAGAGTCGATGTCGACGCGGCAGCATCGCGGGCGCCGGAGCGGCCGACGCCGCTCAGGCGGACAAACTCGAGCGGCCCTTGGTGCGGCGCGCGTTCAGGATGGCTCGACCAGCACGGGTCCGCATGCGCAGACGGAAGCCGTGCTTCTTGGCGCGGCGGCGGTTGTTCGGCTGAAAGGTGCGCTTGCTCATGGGTGCTGCTCCGAGGTCGGGGTTGGTCAGGGCGCTGGGCAGGGTCGGCCGCCAACGAAGGCCCACAGTGAGCGCACGTGTCAGGAGGCTCAACCCATGGGCAGGCGAAAGCGGCCGGAATCGGCCTCCCCCACGGTACGTTTCGTGCCACCCTGGGGTCAAACCGACGGCGGAGAGACCCCGACATCCGCCGACAACTCCGGACCCGCCGCCAGCGCCCCGGAACGAGCCACGGGTGCCCCTGGTGAACACCCCGGCGCTCTCTCCGAGCAGGCCGTAGGATACGAAACCGCTTAGTGTGCACCCGGTCCACCGCGCCGGGAGGGGCGACACGCCGAGGGCGGAAGGAATCCTCCCTGGGCTACTTGCGGGCCACGGCCTCGGCTTGTTAG